>JBKJND010000356.1:0-4202 GCA_046596095.1 Ahniellaceae bacterium
ATCCAGATCACCGGCATTGCCGGTGGCAACAAGTAAGGAGAAGCCGCCATGGCACATAAAAAGGGCGTAGGTTCCTCGCGCAACGGCCGCGACTCCAACCCGAAATACCTCGGCGTCAAGTTGTTCGGCGGTCAGGCCGTCGATGCCGGCAACATCATCGTGCGGCAACGTGGCACCCAGTTCCACCCGGGCACCGGCGTGGGCCTTGGCCGCGATCACACCTTGTTCGCGCTGGTGAACGGCACCGTTGAGTTCTCGGTTCGCGGCGCTCAGCGCCAGCGCACAGTGAGCGTAAAAACCAACTGACATCTGTCGATTGGCTGACTGACGAAGCCCCGCTCACGCGGGGCTTCGCGTTTCTGGACTTTGCCGGGTAGATTGATCGCATGAATTTTGTCGACGAAGCTGAAATAACGGTGGCCGCAGGCGCTGGCGGCGATGGCGCGGTCAGCTTCCGCCGCGAGAAGTTCATCCCGCTCGGCGGCCCCGACGGCGGCAACGGCGGCACGGGCGGCAGTGTGTGGCTCACCGCCGACGAGAATCTCAACACGCTGATCGATTTTCGCCATCAACGCACGTTCCGCGCGCCGCGTGGTGCGAACGGCATGGGTCAGCAGATGGCGGGTGCCGGCGGCGAGGACATCCTCATCCGCGTACCCGTCGGAACCACCGTTATCAACGTCGAAAACGAGGAGACCATTGGCGATCTGGTATCGCACGGTGATCGCTTGCTGGTCGCCGAAGGTGGCCGCGGCGGCGCCGGCAACGTCAACTTCAAGAGTTCCACTAACCGCGCGCCGCGTCGTTCAATCCCCGGAACGCCAGGCGAAGAACGAGCGATCAAGCTCGAGCTCAAACTGCTCGCCGACGTAGGCCTGGTCGGATTTCCCAACGCCGGCAAGTCGACGTTCATTCGCGCAGTCTCGGCAGCGCGTCCGCGAGTCGCCGACTACCCTTTCACCACGCTGCATCCGAATCTCGGCGTGGTTCGCGTGGGTCAGGACCAGAGCTTCGTGATCGCGGATATTCCAGGTCTGGTCGAAGGCGCGGCGGAAGGCGTGGGGCTCGGCATCCGCTTCCTGCGCCATGTCATGCGCACGCGTGTTCTGCTGCATCTGGTCGACATGGCGCCGCTCGAAGGCACCGACGATCCGGTGGAACAAGTCCGCGCCATCGAACGTGAGTTGGTCAAGTTCGATGCAAAGTTTGACGCAAAGCTGGCCGAGCGGCCGCGTTGGCTGGTGATCAACAAGTCGGACTTGCTGGAATCTGAAGTCGCGCAGGCTACCGCTGCGGAAATCGTCGCGGCGCTGCAATGGCGTGAGCCGTGGTTTCTTGTATCGGCCGCGACCGGCGAGGGCACACGCGAAGTCACGCAGGCGGCCATGGCATTCATGGAGCGCTCGCGCGTCGAAGAACGCGAAGCGATGCGCGAGGCAGGCGCCTCCAATGTTGTCTCCAAACCTGTCGCCAGCTCGGCTGTCGCAGACGACGCGTCGCTCCGCGCTAGCGGCGCTCAGGCCGATGAAGGCTGACCACGGTGTCGATCAACACAGCGTGGCTTGGCTTGCTGCTTGACTCAAGCGCGCCCAACAAAAAGCCGACCCTTGTGGTCGGCTTTTTTGCGTCCGCCGACCTGAATCGTCGGCGTTGCGACAACTCAGGCTTGCGTCTGAGCCTGTGCGCCGATCGCGCGGATGCGCGCGGTCAAACGACTCTTGTGGCGTGCAGCCTTGTTGCGGTGGATCAGGCCGCGTGCAGCGAAACGATCGAGCAACGGCTGCGCGGTCGCAAACGCGGTCTGCGCACCTTCCTGATCGTTGGTTTGAATCGCCTTGATCACTCGCTTGACGGCGGTGCGCATCATCGAACGCTGGCTGGCGTTATGGGCGTTGCGCTTGACTGCCTGGCGGGCGCGCTTCTTGGCGGATTTAATGTTGGCCACAGGAAAACTCCGAATGCGGACGTTGCGGGAAAACGACCGCGCATTATGGAGATGCTCCGTCCCGCGGTCAACCCGCCGTTCGCCGCGCCGTTAGCTTCGTGAAGCTGCTGCGCTCATCGGCGTTGTTCAGCAGCATGACGCTGCTCTCTCGGCTGACCGGTCTCGCGCGCGATCTCTTGCAGGCGGCGCTGTTTGGCGCAAGCGCGGCGATGGACGCTTTCCTGATCGCCTATCGAATTCCGAACCTGCTGCGCCGCATCTTCGCCGAAGGCTCCTTCGCGCAGGCGTTCGTGCCGGTATTCACCGACACCTTGCGACGCGGCGATCGTGACGAAGTACGGGACCTGCTCGATCACGTGGCCGGTGCGCTCGGCTCGGTGCTGCTGATCCTGACGGCCCTCGGCATTGCATTTGCGCCCGTCATCACTACGATTTTCGCGCCCGGCGCGCTCGACGAACCGGTCAAGTTCGCGCTGACCACCGACATGCTGCGAATCACGTTTCCGTACCTGTTCCTGATCTCGATGGTCGCGCTCGCGGGCGCGGTGCTCAACAGCCACCACCGTTTCGGCTTGCCTGCGCTGGTGCCTGTCTTGCATAACCTCACCATCATTGCCGCGGCGTTGTTCCTGGCGCCGCGCATGGCGGTCCCGCCGATGGCACTGGCGTGGGGCGTCGCGATCGCAGGTGTGCTGCAACTGCTGGTGTTGTGGCCGGCGCTCGGCCGCCTCGGACTGTTGCCGCGATTTCGCATCGACTGGCGACACCCTGGTGTGCGCCGCGTGTTCCGCCTGATGCTGCCCACGTTGTTCTCGGCGTCGGCCGCGCAAATAAACCTCATTGTCGGCACCGTGTTTGCCTCGCTTCTCGTCACCGGCAGCCAGACATGGCTGTATCTCTCGGATCGGCTGATCGAGTTCCCGCTCGGCGTGTTTGGGGTGGCGCTCGGAACCGTGATCCTGCCGCACCTCGCGCGCCGCAACGCCGACGAAGATCAGGCCGGTTACGCGGCAACGCTCAACTGGGGCGTGCAGTGGGTGTTGCTGCTGGCGTTGCCGGCCGCGCTAGGTTTGTTCCTGCTGGCCGAGCCGCTATCCGCAACAATTTATCAACACGGTCGCTTCACCGCGTTCGACACCCGCATGGCCGCGCTCGCCATCGCGGCCATGAGCATTGGCGTGCCGGGATTCATGCTGACCAAAGTGCTCGCGCCGGCCTTCTTCGCGCGCCAGGACGCGCGCACGCCCATGCGCGCGGCGCTCAAGACCGTGGCGCTCAATCTTGTCCTCACCGTCGCATTCGTGACGCCGATGTGGCACTACAAGATCGTTGGCGCGCACGCCGGTATCGCACTTGCCACCGCACTCGCCGGTCTCTTCAATGCCTGGCTGCTGTGGCGCGCGCTGCGAGCGCAGGGGCACGCGTTCGGCCATGCGCAATGGCCGCGCGTGCTGCGCGGGTCCGTGCTCGGATTGGCGCTGATGGCCACTGCGCTCGTGGTGGCTCGTAATTTTGTCGGCGCGTGGGGCGACCTGCCTCCGGTTCTGCGTGTGCTGCTGTTGCTCGCAACCGTAGGCCTGGGAGCAGGTGTCTATCTCATCGGCATCTGGATCGCCGGCGTTCGCCCCCGTCATCTCCGCGAACCGGCATAGCTTTCGCGGATTGTTGCGGCGCAGCGCGACGGTATACTCGGGCGATCCATGCGTAAACTTTTTCGCGATGCGGGCGGCGGGCAGCTCTTTCCGCACGGCTCGGTGCTGACCATTGGTGCGTTCGACGGCGTACATCGCGGGCATCGTGCCTTGCTCGATGCCGCGCGCACCGATGCGCGTACGCGTGCATTGCCTTTGGTCGCGCTGAGCTTCGAGCCGTTACCACGGCAGTTTTTCGCGGGCCGCGATCGAGTTGTTCGATTGTCAACGCCGCGGCAAAAGTACCTCGAACTCATTTCGTTCGCTGATGCAGTGGGATTGCTGCGCTTCAATGCGCGGCTGGCTGCGGTGAGCGCGATCGAATTCGTCGAGTCTGTATTGGTGAAAAGGCTCGGTGCGCGCAGCGTCTGGGTCGGTGCGGATTTCCGTTTCGGCCATGCACGCGCTGGCGATGTCCAGCTCCTGCGGTCGCTTGGTGCGGTGCAAGGCTTCGACGTTTCGACCATCGCAACCTTGTGCGACGATGTCGCTCGGATCAGTTCAAGCACCATTCGATCGGCGCTCGCGGCAGGCAATTTCCCGCACGCGACACGTTTGCTGGGACG
>JBKJND010000157.1:0-3398 GCA_046596095.1 Ahniellaceae bacterium
CCACTTCGCGTGCGCCGTACGGACAAGCCCACGCGCAGAGCTGGCAGCCGATGCATTTCTCGGCGTCGACCAGCACGATGCCGTCTTCGGCGCGCTTGTAGCTGGCGCCGGTGGGGCACACGGTCACACACGCGGGTGTTTCGCAATGCAGGCACGAGCGCGGGAAGTGCACGGTCATGGGGGTGGATGCGACGGGCGCACGATCGACGCTGTAGCTGTGCACGCGGTTGAACCACACGCCGTCGGGCTCCGCGCCGTAGGCGTCGACATCGGGCAAGGGTCCGGCTGCGCCGCCGTCGTTCCATTGCTTGCACGCGACCGCGCAGGCGTGGCAACCGACGCAGGTATCGAGATCGATGACCAGGCCGAGTTTGCGGCGGGTGGGCGGGGGCAGGGACGTCATTCGGCGCCTTAGCGGATGCGCTCGACGCCGATCGGAAGATTCGCCACGCGCAGCATCTCAGGCGTGTCGAACGCGATCGGGTCGTGCAGATAATCCAGCAGCATCGGCGTCGCTTCGTCGCCCCAGAACACGCGACCGTCAGCCACAAAGGACGGCACGCCGAACACGCCAGCGGCCAGCGCTTGCGCGCCCCCATTGCGCAATGCTTCCTTGACCAGTTCGCTGCGCATGGCATCGAGTGGGCGGTGCACTCCGTGCGCTGTCGCGAAAGCCAGCACCTCCTCTTCGGTGTCGAGCGTAAGGCCGTCGCGCCAGATGTGCCGGAAGATGGCTTGCACAAAATTGACGCCACCGCCGCCGACGATTGCGAGCCGTAGCGCGGGTACCGGGTTGAACGGATGTCGTGGCGGAAAGCGCAGGGGAATCTTGTCGTGTTGCGCGCGCCACACCACCGACTCGTACGTTACGCGACGCTTGGCGCCGATCTCGGCGGGGCCCATCTGGCGATAGTGCGACAGCAGCGCACCGAACAGCAGCGGAACGGGACGAAATGGCAGCGACGGATGTTTGCCCCGGATGCGTTCGAGCTGCATATAGGCGAACGGCGAGATGAAGTCGTAATACCAATCCAGTTTCACGTTGGCACGTTCCCCTTGTCGTTTTTCGACACGCGTATGGTGCGCCGATCCGCGTCGTCCTGCGCGCGTTCCGCATCGGTCAGGCTTCGCAAGCGCACGCGCAGGTCGAACCATGCAGCCTGACCGGTGACGGGATCGGCGTTGGCGAGCGGCGTGCGCGGCAGCACGTCGGCGATCAGCGCGTTGAGCATGAACCCCCGGCGCACTTCCGGAGCATCGCGATCGAGCCCCCACGCGCCAGCGCGCTTGCCGATCGCGTTCCAGGTCCACACCGTGTGCGGCTCCACGTTGTCGACGTAGGCAATGGGCACCTGCATCGAACCCCAGTGCGATTCAAGCATCGCCTCGTCGCCGTCGGCAAGGCCAAGGTTTTGCGCGGTGTCCGGATGCACATACAGCGCATTGCGCGTCGCGATCTGCCGCAGCCACGCGTTTTGCGATCCCCACGAGTGGTACATGAACATCGGTCGCTGCGTGATCGCCGACAGTGGAAAGCCCCCATCCGTTCGTGGTGAGCCTGTCGAACGATTAACGGACGCGCCAAATGGTGCAAGTTCCGCGCCCTCAAACGGCTCGTACCAGAAAGGCAACGGATCGAAGTGCGTGTCGACGCGCGCGCGCAAGGCATCCGGCGGTTGCAGCTCGCCATGTCCCTGCGCCGCGAGACGGAACTTCTGCAACGGCTCGGAATAAAGCTGTAGCGCGATGGCGCCCGAATTCGCCGGCAGGAATCCCATCGACGCTGCCCAGTCGAGATACGCGCGATTGGCCATCTTGTAATAGCGCGCGGCGACCGGCACTTCGGTGCGCCAGAAACAATCGCTTTCCGCGTAGCGATCCAGCTGCGCCGGATTGACAGCGCCACGACCTTGCGCCGCGCCATCGACACCGCGCCACCCCGCCAGCAGTCCGATGCCGGGTGCGCGTTCGTGCCGCACCATGAAGTCGGCGAAGTCGCTGTAGGCCGGCGAGCCATCGGCATGCACCATGCCCGGCAACCCCAGCCGTGCGCCGATATCCAGCAGTACCGATTGAAACGCGCGCACGTCCCGATCGGGCGCGAACACCGGTTGCCGGATCGCATCCGCCGCGCTGTCGGCGTCCGAGATCGGGCGGTCGAGCAGCGAGATCGCATCAAACCGTTCGAGGTACGTGGTGTCGGGCAACACCAGATCCGCGAAGGCCACCATTTCGGAATCGAACGCATCGGAATAAATGATGTGCGGGATGCGGTACTCGCCAGTCGTCTCGTCGCGCGCGGTCAGCCAGCCTTGCGTATCGTGCGTCGCCATCGACGAGTTCCAGCTCATGTTGGCCATGAACAGGAACAGCGTGTCGATGGGGTAAGGATCGCGCGCGCAGGCATTGCGGATGACGGTGTGCAGCATGCCGTGTGCGGCGAACGGATACGCCCACGAAAACGCGTGATCGATGCGGCGTGGCGTGCCGTCTGCCGACACCAGCAAGTCTGCGGGTGTGTGCACGAAACCGAGCGGCATCGCATCGAGCCGGCCTTGCGCGTCGCGCGTCTTGCCCGGCCGATTCGGTGGCGGAATCGGCTTCGGATAGGGCGGCTGAAAGCGGAAGGAACCCGGCGTGTCGATCGCGCCCAGCAACAGCTGCAGAAGATGCAGCGCGCGGCAGGTGTGGAAGCCATTGCTGTGCGCGCTGATGCCACGCATTGCGTGCATCGCGACGGGGCGGCCGCGCATTTCCGTGTGTTCGCGGCCGTGCGCATCGGTCCATGGAATCGGCAGCGAGATCGCCTGATCGAACGCAACTTCGGCAAGCTCGTTCGCCAGTCGACGAATCGTGTCAGCCGACACGCCGCAACGCTCCGCGACCGCATCGGGTGCGCACGCCGGATCCAGGTAACGTTCGGCGATGAGGTGAAACACCGGCACCGCGATGCGCCCATCCGGAAGCGTGTATTCGCCGACGATGGCCGGCGATATGTCGATCGTGTCCGCGGGTGCGAGGTGACCGCTGCGATTCCAGCACAGCGGCAGACCGTCGGCATCGCGCACAAACAAGCCATCGTCGGCGTTGCCCGGCGCGCGGATCACCAGCCAATGCGCATTGGTGTAGCGCACCAGATACTCGAGATCGACGCGATCCGTGCGCAACAACTCATGCACGAGTGCCAGCGCGAGCAGACCATCGGTGCCCGGCCGGATCGGCACCCATTCGTCGGCGATCGCGCCGTAGCCCGTGCGAATCGGATTGACAGCCACGATCTTCGCACCGCGCGCCTTGAGCTGGCCGAGTCCGAGCTTGATCGGATTGGAATCGTGATCTTCGGCCACACCCCACAGCATCAGATAGCGCGTATGTTCCCAGTCGGGTTCGCCGAATTC
>JBKJND010000297.1:0-4910 GCA_046596095.1 Ahniellaceae bacterium
CGCATCGGCGGCTTCGGCGGCAAGGCCGACGCGCTCGCCGAGTGCGCAGTGTTCACTGGCAATCCAGGTTGTTTCCGCGACTCACTGGCGACGCTTGACGCTGCCACGCCGGCCAGCGTGCAAGCGGCCGGGCGCAAGTGGCTGGGCGCTGGCGATCACACGCTGACGGTGGTGCCGGGTACGCGCGCGCCGATCGCCGAGGAACCTGCGGTCGAAGCCGCGTCGCTGACGCTGTCCGCCGCCGATCCGAAGTACACCGTGGTTGCAAGCGACGTCGATCGCAGCGAGGGCGTGCCCAAAGTCAAAGAATTTCCGGCGCTCAAGTTCCCCGCCCTGCAGCGCACGACACTGGCTAACGGCATTGAAGTGATTCTTGCCGAGCGCCACGACATCCCCGTGGTGCAGTTCTCGCTGGAGCTCGATGGCGGCTTCGCCAGCGATGACAGCGCCAAACTCGGCGCCGCCAGTTTCGCGATGTCGATGCTGGACGAGGGCGCCGGCGACTACGACGCGCTCGGCTTCGCCAATCGCGCCGAGCAACTCGGTGCGGGCGTCGCGGCGGGCGCCTCGCTCGATGGCGGCAGCGTGTATCTGTCGGCACTCAAGGAGAAGCTCGATCCGTCGCTTGCGCTGTTTGCGACGATGCTGCGCGACCCGGGCTTCAAGCAAGCGGAGATAGATCGCGTGCGCGGCCAGTGGCTCGCCGGCATCGCGCAGGAAAAGGCGCAGCCGCAAGGCATGGCGCTGCGTGCGTTGCCGCCGCTGCTGTACGGCGCAGATCACCCATACGGGATTCCTTTTTCTGGCACCGGGACCGAAGACTCGATCAAGGCGCTGACACGCGACGATCTGGTCGCGTATCACCAGCACTGGGTGCGACCGCAAGGCGCGACTTTACTGGTAGTCGGTGATACGACGCTGGCGGAAATAAAGCCCTTGCTCGAGCATCACCTCGGCGACTGGAGCGGCACCGGAGTCGCCCCCGCGACCGCGCAGATCGCCGCGGTACCGCTGCCCGCGAAGCCGCGCATGTTCCTGATCGATCAACCCGGCGCGCAGCAGTCGACGATCATCGCCGGGCACCTCATGCCCTCGACGAAAGATGCAGGTGCCACGCAACTTTATTTTGCCAACGCGGTGCTCGGCGGCGAGTTCACGTCGCGCCTCAACATGAATCTGCGCGAAGACAAGCACTGGGCCTACGGTTCCTATAGCTCCACCCAGAACGCGCTGGCGCAGCGGCCTTGGCTCGCGTTTGCGGCGGTGCAGACCGACAAGACCGCGGAGTCGCAGGCCGAAGTGATGCGCGAGGTCCGCGAATATGCATCCGGCAAGCGGGCCGCGACGACCGCGGAGATCGACAAGATTCGCGCCACCGAAATCCGCGGTCTGCCCGGCTCGTTCGAGACGGGTCGTGCGGTGCTCGGCACGCTCGGCGGCATCGTGCGCTACGACCGTCCTGACGACTATGTGGTGCGGCGCGCGGCGGAGATCGAAGCGATGACGGCGGCGCAGGTCACCGAGGCGGCGGCTACCATCGATCCCGATGCTTTGACGTGGGTCGTGGTCGGCGACTTGTCAAAGATCGAAGCACCGCTGCGCGCCGCCAACATCGGCGAGCTCAAGGTGCTCGACGCCGACGGCCGCGTGGTGCGGTAACGCGACGCTTCTAAAAGGGGACGGAGGTAATTAAGCTCACTTAATTACCTCCGTCCCCTTTTAGAAGAGCAACATGAAATTGCGAGTGGTTTTTTTGATGGCGGCCGTGGGTGCGTGGCTCTCCGCCTGTACGTGGGTCGAGCCCGACTCGGAGGGCACCAAAGTGCGCGTCGCCTACAACGAGGACCTGGCGCGCTGCACCAAGCGCGGCGATGTCAACGTGTCGGTCAAGGACCGGCTCTGGTTTTACGATCGCAACGAACTCAAAGTGCGCGACGAGCTGGAATCGCTCGCGCGCAACGAAGCGGCGCGCATCGGCGCCGACACCGTAATGGCGAAGAACGACCCGCGCGAAGGCGTGCAGGATTTCACCGCGTACCGCTGCCGCTGAGCGCGCAGGCCGGAGCAACGCGCTCCGACCTGGTTCCGCGAAGCAACGAGGCAATCGGCGCGCGCACCTGCGCTGCGCGGAAAAGCCTTCAGCCGCCCGACCCGCTCACCGTCGGCGCGGTCAGGCGCGTGAGCGAGTAGCCGCCATTGCCGTAGGCGGGGTCGAGTGAATTCCAGCGCAGGCCCGTCGCGTGATAGCGCGTGTTTTCCGGAATCTGGGCTTCGGCCACAGGTGCAATGGTGACGGTGAGCGTCCCCCACGGAATGCGACGCACGGCGGCTGGATCGAACGTATCTCCGAATACCGCGCCTTCTGCGCGCACCAATTCGAAGACGACGTTGCCGCCGCCCGCCGGCACGTCTTCGGCCACGCCCACCAGCCACAGCTGCCGTCCTTGCGGGTCGTACGTGTAGAAGGCGATGACCGCACGCTGCATCGTCGAGCCCGGCACTTCGATAACCTGCAGCTGGATGCCTTCGCCGCTCCGTGCCGCATTGAAATAGCTGCCGCTGGCGGTCGCGATGGTCAGTGCACGAAGCGGCGGCGGTGGATCCAGTAGCCCGGCAAGACAGCACGGTAACGGGCGACGATCGAAGTCGAGCGCCGCGAGCATGGTCATTGCGCGCTGGCTGCCTTGCCAGCCAGGCGGACCCGAGTAGCGCAGCTGCAAACGATGCTGCGCGTCGATCACCAGCGACATGCTGCCCCAGTTGCGCCGCTCGACGTCGGCGGGATTGAAAGCGGCGCCAAAGCGTGCGCCGCGCGTCATTGTCATCGAAGGCACGTGGACGCCCTGGCCCGTCTGAAACCCGACACCGGTCAGCCAGCGCGGCCCGGGCTCCGAATCGCCGGGCGGCGCGAAGGTGTACCAGCTCACGAGCACGCGGCGTACGTTGGCAGGCGTGAACTTGCCGTAGCCGATCGGCACGCCGAGCTCCTCGATCACAAGCCCTTCGCCGGAGCGCGCCGCGTCGTACCAGAAGCCACTGGAAGTCTCCGCTTCAATCAGGCTGCGCACCGGCGCGGCGATCCGGAACCCGCGATCGATGACGTTCGTGAACTCGGCTGTCGCCGTCAGCGGTGCAAACCGGCAAGGCCCCGGGTGCCCCGCTGCCTCGCGTGCCGCGCACCGCGATGGCAGCGTGGTTTCCCCGAGTGCCGGGACAACAATTGCGTCCCAGCCCGCATGCACCTCAGCGGACGTGAATCCGCAGTGGCTGGGGGTCGTTTCGCGCACCGTCGCGTACTGCCTGTCGGTGGACAGCAGCGCGCCGTTGCGCGAGGGATACACGGTCTCCAGAAAACGTCGATGTTCGCCCGACACCAGCTCGTCGCGATCGGTGCGCAACGTCACGATGCGCGCCGTGGCGTTTCCGTCGAGACTGCTGCTGCGTTCGAAATCGAAGCGCGCGAAGGGATCGGTCTGGCGGACGCGGCGAATGGCGTTGTTTTCGGCATCGGGGAAAAAGCCAATCGCGCGCAACCCATTGCGATGCTGGACCTCGTTGAAAAACGGATTGCGCCCCGCAAACTTGTCCGGCGAACGAACGAGATCGCCGAGGCCGAAGGTCGCATAGGCGAGTTGGGCAATCAGGAAATCCTCATTGCCGATACCGCTGGAGAATTTGATCTGCGCGAGGCGCGAACGTTGCGCGCTGCTGCGCAACGCGTCCGGCAATCCGAGTCCGGTGCATTGGGCCACCGGTACGAGGGCGCGTAGCAGATCGACATTGCCCGGGTCGAAATCGCCCGGATCGTCGGGAATGTCGCGCAGGTTGTAGGCCCACGGATACGGCGGATCGCCCGCACGCAATTCGCCGAGCGGCACGCCGTTGCATACCGCGTCATAGACGAGGCGGAGATCAAACGCGCTGTCCCATGCCTCGACACCGGCCACGACCGGGCAGAAGGCAAGCACGCCGCGCGTTCCTTCGCGAAAACGCGGATCTTCCGCGAGCTTGAGCGCAATGAGTCCTCCCATCGAGCCACCCACGGCGTACAGCCCGCCCGGCGCGCCGTACCGCCGCGAGAACTCGGCCAGGAGCTCGGCGTTGTCGTCGAGCGCAGTGAACAGCGCCCAGCCCTTCTGGCGATAGCCGCTCGCGGCAATCGCATATCCGGCTGCAAGTTGCGTATCGCGCAGCGGACCCAGGCTCGGGTTGATATTGAGTTTATGGTTGTAGCCGTGCTGCATCAGCACCAGCGGCCCGCCGGCCTGCCAGCCATCGGGCACGGCGATGCGATACGCGGCGCCACCCGGCGTGGTGCCGGTCACTTCGGTGACCGCGAGTGCGGGTAGCGCGAGCAAAGCCAACAGCGCGATCAAGCATTGTTTGAATGCGTGCGTGTACCGATTCATCTGGGGCTCCCAAAATCTTGCGTGCGACCGGCACTGTACGCCTCACGCGCGCCCGGTTCCGTAAACGGAGTGGACCGGGATGTTTCAAATTGTGGCGACGGTTTCCGCACTGCGATGCCTTGCGAGGCGCCTCAGAAATCCCTCGGATCGGACTTACCGACGCGCGTCAGGCGCGTCAACGGGTAGCCGCCCGAGCCGAATGCCGGATCAAGTGCGGCCCAGCGCAACGCATTTACACGATAGACCGGATTGGAATCTCCGCCGGGCCTGGGTTCGATGGTGAGTGTCAGCGTTCCCCAGGGCGTGCGCTCGACACTCGTCGGATCGAAGGTATCCCCGAATACAGCGCCCGACGCCCGCGTCAACTCGAACGTGATCTGCGACGCGACACGCGGCACGTTTTCGGCGGCGCCTGTCAGCCACAGCTGCCGACCCTGCGTGTCGTAAGTGTAGAAAACCACGAGCGCGCGTTTGCCGTGCTCGAAAGGGATTGGAAGAAGC
>JBKJND010000429.1:0-2812 GCA_046596095.1 Ahniellaceae bacterium
AGCATTGACTCATTGACTTATTGACTCATTGAGCCGCGCTGTCGAAAGCGGCAAGTGCGCGCTGCGCTCGCGCCCGTGATCGAAAGCACGATCAATCGATGCAGGCGCGGTCGCGCCCAAGCTCCTTCGCACGATACAGCGCGCGATCCGCGCGGCGGATCACCGCCTCTGCGCTTTCGCCGTGCTGGCCGATGGCCAGGCCGACGCTGGCCGTATAGCGCAACTCGGTCGCGTCCGTGCGCAGTGTTCGAATGCGCACCTCATCGAGCAACCTTTGCGAGAGTGCCCCCAGACGCGGAAGATCGGTGTCTTCGAGCAAGCACAGGAATTCCTCTCCGCCGTAGCGCGCGCAAGAAACCTGGTTGCCGACTACCCTCCGCAACAGCGCGGCGAAATCCACCAGCACCGCGTCGCCGACCTGATGGCCATGCTCATCGTTGATGCGCTTGAAATTATCGAGGTCGATCAGCATCGCGGCCAGGCCTGCGCCGCGGGCATCGAAGCGGGTCGCGACTTCGAACAGTTCGCGCCGATTGTCGAGCCCGGTCAGTGGATCGATTGCGACCTGTTGTTGCAGCTTCGCGTTCGCCATCTCGAGCGCCTCCTTGGCCTGCGTCAATTCGTGGGTGCGCTCGCGCACGTCACGTGCCAGCCCTTGCGCGTAAAGGCGCGTCTGCCGCGAGCGCCAGAAATAGACTGCGTAGGCGAACGCGAGGACCGCCAGGCCGATGAGCAGCCTTCCCCACAGCGTCTCGTGCCACGCCATCGCAACTTCCACGGTGAGCACCGGCGCAACTACGCGGCTGTCAGCGGCACCGATCACCTCCGCTCTCAGTTCGAGCGTATTGCGTCCGCTGGGCAGGCGGCTGAAGATCGCGCTCTTGGCATCGCCGAGCTCGGTGAAGCCCGATTCCAGCGGCTCCCAGCGATAGGCGTACCGCACCTGCCCCGGACTTGCGAAGTGATGCGCCGAAAATTCCAGCTGCAGCGGCTCATGCTCGTGCGCGAGCGCCAGTTCGCGCCGCCGTGGCTGCCACGGTTCCTGTCCGAGACGCAGTTTCACTACGTCAGGCGCGAGGCGCACCGCGCGTTCTGGCACCGCGTTCGGATCGAACGCCACGATCCCGCCAATGCCGCCGAAATACAGGCGCTCGCCGTCGCTGGCACTGGCATTGCTGTTGATCTGGTCACTGACGAGTCCATCCTGGCGGTCGAACAGCTCCGCCTCCCGCGTTTGCGGACGATAGCGCAGCAGTCCCTTGGGACTGCCCAGCCAGAGTTGTCCCCGCGCATCAAATTCGATGGTGCCGATGCTGTGGATGCCCATGTACTCGGGGAGCGGATGACGCTCGAACTGCACCGCACCGGCGACATCGCGCACCGCCACCAGCCCTCCCGAGGTGCCGAGCCAGTGCACGCCGGCAGCGTCGCGCTTCTGGGTCCAGACCACGGCGCCGGGGAGTTGCGTCTCGCTGCCGCCGACCCCATGCCACGCAATCATGCGCAACTCGGGCGAAAGTCGTGCCAGGCCGTTCGCGGTACCGACCCACACCTCGCCCGCGCGTTCGAGCAGCGACCACACCGCAATCGACGGTGGCGGCATGTCGGCATCAGTCGTCAGGTCGACCGGATGCAGTCCGTCCGCAGCTAACCGGCGCAGGCCAAAAATAGTGCCAACGAGTTCCGTTCCCTGGCTTGTCCGCAGGTAACTGCGAACACTGAGCAGGTCGGGATATAGATCCTCAAGGCGACCGTCTTGCCACTGCATCAGGCCTCGGCCGCTGCCGATCAGCAGGCGAGTCGCATCTTCGTGCAGGGTCCAGATGAAACGTGTCTCGACCGCACGTGCGCCCCAGGGCACGCGTTGCAACGACCAGATTTCCCCCGATCGGCGAGCCAACGCGTCGACCCACTGCACGCCGCCGCCATAGGTACCTATCCACAGCCGCCCGGTGCTGCCGACGTGCAGGCTGTAGACCATTGGATGCGCAAGCGTGTCGTCTCGGTCGTCGACGCGCAACTGGTGTTCGAATACCTCGTCGGTGGCAGAGAAACGCACGATGCCGGCGCCCCAGATGCCGGCCCATACGCCGTCGCCTTCGGCGACCATGTCGGAGACAACGTATCCACTGCCGTCGACCGCATCCCAATCCGGATGGTTGAGCGCACGCAGGCAATCGCACTCCCGGCGATGTACGACCATGCCGCGGTTGGTCCCGATGTAGAGCCCCCGTGGGGTCTGCAGGAAACTGTAGATACTGGTCGAACGCAACGCGCCGGCCCCCGGATGGCCAGGCCGAAGCCGCCTGCTCACGCCACTGCGCGGATCGTGGCGTACGAGCCCGTCGTTCCAGAATCCGATCCACAGTTCACCATCGTCGGCTTCGTGAATCGCGCGTACGTGCACTGCGCCACGCGCGATCTCCGGCAAAGCGAGGTCGAGAAACTCGGCTTTCCACGTGATGCGATCGACGCGAAAGACGCCGCGCACCGTCCCCAGCCACACCGCATCGCGTCCGAGGTAAAGGCCGTTGATTTCCGGCAACGATGCGGCGGCGGCCACGTCGACGCGCTCGACATCCATCGTGCCATCGCCGTCGCGCCAGCGGAAGAGTTGCCCGGATTCGGTCGCGGCGTAGATTCGGCCATCGCGGTCGCGCTGCATTCCCCTCACGCCAGCGAGGTCGCTGGCCGCGAAGTCGACCGCTCGCAAACGCTCGGTCGCCAGGTCGAAGCGATGCAGGCGCGAGGGCGTCGCCAGATAAACCGCACCGGGCACAGCGAGCAGTTCGCGCACGTGCCGGTCTGGCAC
>JBKJND010000003.1:0-7436 GCA_046596095.1 Ahniellaceae bacterium
ACCGCGCGCAATGAAATCGGTGAGCGGCGCCAACTCGCGCGACTCGCGTGGCAGCACGCGCAGCCATTCATTCTCGGGTTGATCGACAACGCCATGGAACAACAGTACGCGCACCAGTTCGGTGTGGAAGTCTTCCGTCAGCGTCGCAACCACGCGACCCAGCGTGTCGGCCGCGCCACGCGCGCGCATGAGCGCCAGCGTCAACGCGTGCACGCGGCCCACCAGCAACTCGTTCTCGCCGGCGATCGCGATGAGTTCCTGCAAGCGTCGATGCAGCGCGCGGTTCTTGTCGCGCAGCACATCGAGCTGATAGCTCGCGAGCGATGTGGTTGGACCTTCTTCGCGTGGAATGCGCAAGGTCAGTGTCAGCTCCGGGAACCCGGATAAGAAGTCCGGATTGCGCCGCAGAAAACTCGCCACCTCGAACGCCGTGACTTCACGCCGCAAGGGGCCTTCGGTGACGACTTCACTCATGCCAGGAACCTTCAAAGGTAATTGCGGCCGGCCCGCTCATCGTCATGATGGCGCCGGGACCTGCCCATTCCAGGACGAGACTACCGCCGGGCAACTCGACCGTCACCCGCGCGTCGACCTGGTCGCGACGGCGCAGCACCGCCACCGCGGCGCAAGCGCCCGAACCGCAGGCCAGCGTTTCGCCCACGCCACGCTCGAACACGCGCAGGCGCAGATAGTCGCGGTCGACCACTTCAACGAAACCGACGTTGCAGCGGTCCGCGAAGCGCGGGTGCCGCTCGATTTTGGGTCCAAAGCGCACGACTTCGGCGCGCGCAACCTCGTCGACTTCGAGCACCGCATGCGGATTGCCCATCGACACGGCACCTATCTCGAGTTTGCGTCCGTCCACATCGAGCGCGTAGCTCGGTGCTACGGAGGGCGCATCGAACGGGATGCGTGCGGGTTCGAACTCGGGCACGCCCATCTCGACCCGCACCCAGCCTGCGCGTTCGACGGTCGCGATCGAAACCCCGGCGGGACCGCGCAAACGCAACGCCTGCCCGATGCGCGCAGCGCCTTCGCGCACGAGCCACGCGGCGACGCAACGCACGCCGTTGCCGCACTGCCCCGCTTCACTGCCATCGGCATTGAGGATCGCGTAACCAAAGTCGCTGTCCGGGTCGCCCGGTTCGATCGTCAGGAGCTGATCGAAGCCGACGCCACGATGGCGATCGGCCATGCGTTGTACTTGCGTCGGTGGCGGCAGCGCTTGTCCGGCGCGACGATCGAGCAGGACGAAATCGTTGCCGATGCCGTGCGCCTTGCTGAAGCGAATCGTTCCTGCCTGATCGGATTCGTGTTGACCCGGTCGAACCTGTGCCATCGGAGCGTCCTGATCCCGTTCGTTGTGACCCTGAGCCTGTCGAACGGGTCGAACCATGGATGGGATCCGCGTCAAGGTGTGCCGTCGCCGGGACCGTTGGTAGCAGCGTCACCCTTGTCGATCACACGGTCTGCGTCCTGCGCGGTCGGCGGCGCTGCGCTTGCGGCGTCGGGTGCTTTCGAAGTCGCGACCGTTTCCTTGTCAGCGGGCGCCGAGGCATCCGCTGCGACCAGCGGGCCCTTGAATCCACACGCCACTAGCTGCGAAGTCACCACCAGGAGCAGCGTAGTCCACGCGCCTCGAACTCTCATTGCTTGATCCTCGCCAGATTCTCATTCGACAGTTCGGCCGCTTCGGAGTCCAACGTACCCGCCTGATCCAGCACGAACGCATACGCGAGCGCCGTATCCTCGAAACGCTTGAAGCGACCCGACGCACCGCCGTGGCCCGCTTCCAACTGCGTGCGGAACAGGATCGGCGCGTCGCCGGTGTTGTGGCGACGCAGGCGTGCGACCCACTTGGCCGGCTCCCAGTACTGCACCTGCGAATCGTGCAGGCCGGTCAACACGAGGATCGCGGGATAGTCCTGCGCACGCACGTTGTCGTACGGCGAATAACTCAGCATATAGTCGTAAAACGCCTTCTGCTTCGGATTGCCCCACTCGTCGAACTCATTGGTGGTGAGCGGAATGCTCTCGTCGAGCATGGTCGTCACCACATCCACGAACGGCACGTGCGCGATGATTCCGTGGTAATCCGCCGGCGCCATGTTGGCAATCGCGCCCATGAGCAGGCCACCCGCGCTGCCGCCCTCGGCGAACACCTTCTCTTTGGCGATGACCTTCTGCGTGACCAGCGCGCGCGTGGCGTCGATGAAGTCGTTGAAGGTGTTCTGCTTGTTGAGCAGTCGACCCTGCTCGTACCACTCGCGGCCCATCTCCTGTCCGCCACGTATGTGCGGAATCGCAACGACAAACCCGCGATCCACCAGCGAGATCCAATTACCGCGGAACGCCGGATCGCTGCTGATTCCATAGGAGCCGTAGGAGTAAATGAGCGAAGGCGCTGTGCCGTCGCGCTGCGTACCGACGCGATAAAGCAGCGAGACCGGCACCTTGGCGCCGTCGCGCGCAGTGATCCAGAGAAATTCGGACGCGTAGCGCGACGGGTCGAATCCCTCGCCCGCAAAATCGCGTTTGAGCAGCGTGCGTTTGCCGGTCGCGAGATCGACATCGAAGGTCGAACCCGGCGTGGTCAGCGCGCTGTAACGATACCGCAGCATGTTGCTGGCCAGTTCCCGGTTGTCGTCGATCGACATGGTGTAAGCCGGATCGTCGGCGCCGATCAGCACGCCCTCGCCTCCGCTCCACGGCGTGATGCGGATGCGCTTGAGTCCGCCGGAACGCTCATTGACCACGAGGTGCGACGCGAACACGTCGTAGCTGTCGAGATAGACGTCTGGATCGTGCGCCACGATCTCGGTCCATGTGGCCTTGTCGCTTGAGGTTGCGATGGGCGCGCGCAGCAGCCGGAAATTCGGCGCCTGCCAGTTGCTGCGCACGATCAATGCGTCGCCCAGATGCTCGACCTGATATTCGTGGTCGTCTGCGCGCGCCAGCACCGGTCTGAAATCGAACGACTTGCCGTCGTTGCGCACGAACAGCGTCTCGCTTTGTTCGGTCGCGTCGAGTTCGATGAACAGGTACTCGCGGGACTTGCTGGCGCGAATCGCCATGTAGTAACTCTCGTCGTCGTTCTCGAACACCAGCGCGTCGTCGGCGACGGAAGTACCCAGCACGTGCCGGCGCACCTTGTAGCCGAGCAGCGTTTTTGGATCCTTCTCGACGTACAGCAGCGACTTCGCATCGCTGCTCCAGACGAAACCCGGATCGGCGTTCTCGAGCACGTCCGGCAATTCTTTGCCGGTAGCGAGATCGCGAAACAGGATGCGGTACTGGCGGCGGCTGACGGTGTCCTCGCTCCACGCCAGCACGCGATTGTCCGGGCTGACTTCGTAATCGCCAAGACCGTAGTAGGTATGACCCTTGGCGCGCGCGTTGCCGTCGATCAGGATTTCTTCGGGCGCGGTGAGCGTACCCTTGCGGCGAAAATGGATCGGGTACTCGCGGTCCGGCTCGAAGCGACTGCCGTAGAAGTAGCCCTGGTCGAGCACCGGCACCGAAGCGTCATCCGGCTTGAGCCGGGCAACCATTTCCTCGTAGAGCGCTTTCCGCAACGATTTCGTATGCGCGAGCTGCGCGTCTGCATACTCGTTTTCCGCGTCGAGATACGCCAGCACGTCCGCGTTCTTGCGCGCGTCGTCGCGCAACCAGTAGTACTCGTCATTGCGCGCGCCGCTCGGCGACTCGACGTTGAAAGGAATTTCGCGGGCGACGGGCGCCTTGTTGGCAGCTGCGGACATTGCGTGGGAATCCTGGACAGATGCGGAAGAATCGGGTGTGTGGTCGCTGACCTCGGCTGCGGTCTGGTCGACCATCCTCGATGTCATGGGCGCGCAGCCCGATGCAATCAGCGTCGCCGCCGCGACGGAAAGCGCAACTCGTATGCAAATGCATGGGTGGGACAATCGCTTCTCCGGTGACGACCAAACCGACCGCATTGTAGGTCAGGTCGCAATATCGACCTGACAATACGGTGAGATTGCGTCAGCTCGGCAGAGCCGACCTATGACCCCCGCAGGGGGATTCGTCGTGCCGACAAGATGAGCGCGAGCGCCACCGCCGGCAAGCCGACCAGCCACAGCGGCGCGCTACCCAGGAACGTTTGCGCCGACGCGAGCGGTGGGCATGCGAGCGTGAGCACCGACCCGCATGCGAGCCACACCCCTAGCGCGCGTGGCACCGCGAAGCCTGGCGCCTCGTCCGGGTGCGTCGGCCGCATTGCTGGCCTGCTGTCGGAGCGACGCCATTCGCGACCGCGATTTTGCGTCCCCGCGAGAAATTGCGGCCCATGATCTGCGTCGAAAGCATTTTCGCCGTCGCGACGCATTCCCCCTCGCGACACGTGGTCGCGGCTGGCGTCGCTCCTGCACGCAGCAACTGCGCGCCGCCGCGACACGTGCTTGCGCGCATCCGGCGCCCACCGATCGATCGAAACCGCCATCGCTCACTCCCCGTATCGTCATTGACGCGAGGCTGCGACGCGGCAATCTCACACGCTGCGATGGTCGTTAAGGACCGAACGCAAAATCAGCGGAGCAAGCTCCGCTCTACAAACGCGGGGAGGCCACCAGGCTCTTGTAGAGCTGAGCTTGCTCGGCTGACGGATTCGAAAGGAAACGTTACGCGAGCGAGGAGGACTTGTAGCCGGAGAGGGCGAGGCCCAGCAGGATCTTGATCTCCTCACGCAATGCGGGCGGCGCGGTGATCTCGGCGTCGGGGCCGTAGCGGAGCACGTCCATCATCAGTTCGCGGCCGTTGCTGTAGGGCACGCGCAGCTCGTAACGGCCATCGGTGAGACGTCGACCTTCCTGGCGCGAATGCCATTGCTCGTCGGCGACCCAACGCGCGGCGCGCTCGGAGAAAACAATCGTGGCCCACGCTTTGGCCGGCCCCGAAAAAATTCCGTAACCCCCGCCAAGGTGTGCGTCGAGTTCCGTATCGGGCAGGTCTTGCGCACGCTCATCGAGGATCAAAGCCTCGCGTACGCGATCGAGCGCAAAACTGCGCAGCGCATCGCGTTCGTGATCGAAAGCATCGAGGTACCAGTTGTCGCGATAGCGGGTGAGGCGTTGCGGCGAGACCGTGCGCAGCGTGTCCTGATCCGATGTGCGCGCGCGATAGCGGAAGCGCAGCCGTTGTCGCTCCAGCACGGCGGTAGCGACATGGCGGAACGCGGCTTCGTCGACGTCGCGCACGCCGCTGCCGATAACGCGGATGCGCTCGAGCGGCCATTGCCGGTTCGTGGTCTGGTTGGCGAGCAACTTCTCGATGCGCGAGCGCAGCGGCGCGAGTGCGGGCGCCAAAAGACCCGGGCTGGTGCGCGTAAGAAGTTGCTGCATGGCGAGCAGCGCGTGCAGCTCTTCGCTGCTGAGCCAGAGGCCCGGTAGCTCGAAAGTGTCGGCGTCGCCGCGCGCGTAGGCGAACCCGGATTGCTCGGCGTCGCTTTCAATCGGTGCGCCGAGCGCATCGCGCAGATACGCGATATCGCGGTACACGGTCGCACGCGAGCAGCCGAGTTCCTCGCTCAGGCGTTGCTGCGGAATCGGATAACGCGACTGCTTGAGCAGCCGGTGCAACGAGACGATGCGTTCGAGGCGATCCATGTAAATACCGCAGAGACTGGGCCGCGCGGACTATCGCACAACGCGGTGAGACCCTCGACCCGTCCGCGCTTTTGTAGCGCCGGACCTGACGTTTCCCCTGTTTTTCGGCTTTCAACGCTCGTTTCGAATCGGATTTCAGCAAGATTTGCAGTCAGGTCGGCAGAGCCGACCTGACCTACTGCGGCCTTGCGCAGGATTCGGAGCACGAAGGTCAACTTCCCTCGATGTAGCGCAGGGATGCGCGGTGACGATGCGCGCTCTGCGCATCCCGGTCACTTGCGAGAAGCTCAGGGCACCGGAATCGCCGGGAGCGATTCCGGCGAACGTTCGGGGCGCAGAGCGCGCATCGTCACCGCGCATCCCTGCGCTACATCGAGGGAAGTTGACCTTCGTGCTCCGAATCTTGCGCAAAGCCACAGTAGGTCAGGTCGGCTCTGCCGACCTGACTGCAGGCGCTTCTGAAGTTCGATTCCAAGCGAGCGTTGCAAGTCGAAAAACCGGGGAAACGTCAGGAGCGGTGCTATGCGCCGCTGCTCTCCCGCAGCGCAACTGCTGCACAGCAGCCGGACATCGTCCGGCTCTACTGGAGCGCGTCGTCGTTGCGTGTCACCGCTGGCAGCGTGGGCAATAGACGCTGGTGCGTTGGCCGATCACCGCGTGCTTGAGGGGACTCGCGCAACGTAGACAGGGTTGGCCGGCGCGTCCGTAAGCGGCGAGTTCAAGTTCGAAATATCCAGGCTCGCCGACCGCGTTGACGTAATCGCGAAGCGTGGTGCCGCCGCGCTCGATCGCGTTCGCGAGCACCGCGCGCACCGCGTTCGTCAACGCGCGATAGCGTTCGCGTGAGATGCGCCCCGCGGCTCGCGCCGGGTGAATGCCCGCGCGAAACAACGCTTCTGCCGCGTAGATATTGCCGACGCCCACGACGATGCGTTGATCCATCAGAAAGGTCTTGACCGACGCTGCGCGTCCGCGGCTCGCCCGCCAGAGATGTTCGTCGTCGAACGCCTGACTCAAAGGCTCGGGACCGAGGGACGCGAGCAGCGGATGCACGGTTTCGCGCGGCTGCCACAGCCAGCAACCGAATCGACGCGGATCGTGGAAGCGCAGTGTCGTGCCGCCTTGCATCACCAGATCGACATGGTCGTGCGTACGCGGCGGCGAAGCGCTCCGGGCATCGACGATGCGGAGCGAGCCCGACATGCCGAGGTGCACGAGCGCGTCTCCCTCGTCGGTACCGAGCAGCAAGTATTTTGCGCGACGCGACACGCGTTCGATCACGCGTCCGGGCAGCACCTCCGCAAGTTCAGACGCGACAGGCCAGCGCAGCTTCGGCTGGCGCACCTCGAGCGCCTTTATGCGCACACCGATGAGATGCGGCGCGATGCCGCGCCGCGTGGTTTCGACTTCGGGTAGCTCAGGCATCGCAGTGCCCGGCGTCAGCGCCGCCGACGGCGCGCGACGTTAATCGCGCCACCGAGCAGCAGCGCGAGCGGCAACGCGATCAACCAGCCGATGCTGATGAACGCAGCCGCGCGCTTCGACAACACCAGTCTTGCGTCGGGCGCGCCGGGCAGATCGAGGCCCAGCGTAGTGTCGTCGGCCAGCAGCCAGTCGAATATGCGAAGCCCAAGTTCGCGGTTGCCCCCATTGCCGAGAAACTGGTTCGCCAGGAAGTCGCCGTCGCCGATAACAACTACGCGTTGCTCCTGACGCACCGGGCTGGGCGACAGGCGCGTCAACGCAAATCCAAGATCGAGCGGGCCAGGCAGTTCGTTGGCCGCAGCGTCGAAGACGGGCGCGGCGTCCGCC
>JBKJND010000012.1:0-10747 GCA_046596095.1 Ahniellaceae bacterium
GCCGTGCGATCGATGCCACGTAGTGCGTCGCGATCACGTCTTCAGTTCTCGGCGGCGGCGGTGACAACGCGCACGCGGGCGCCTTCGACGACTTCGGCGACAGGCGACAACACCACCTCGTCGCCAGCGTCGAGCCCGTCCTGCACTTCGCGATCCTCACCCACGGTGCGACCCAGGCGCACTTCGCGACGGTACGCGATGCCCTCCTCGACCACGAACGCGACTTCCTCGCCATCGCGCTCCACGATCGCAGCCTCAGGCACGCGCGACATACGCGGACGCGCGGCGACGGCTCCTGGCGGCGGAGCGGTTTCGAGGAAGCTCACCTTGACGCCCATTTCCGGCACGATGCGCGCGTCTTTCACCAGCAGCGCGATGCGCACCTTGACGGTGGCCTTGCCTCGATCCGCCGTCGGCACGATGGCGATGACTTCAGCAGGAATCTTCCATTCGGGATAAGCGTTGAGCACCGCTTCGACGGGCATTTTTGCAGTCACGCGGCCGATGTAGGCCTCGTTGACGTCGACCTGCACTTCCAGCGAATCCATATCGACGAGCGTGCCAATGCCGGTGCGCGTGAAGCCGCCGCCGCCGGAGATCGGCGACACGATTTCGCCTTCCTGCGCGGCTTTGGCGACGATTACACCGGCGAACGGCGCACGCACCACGGTGTTGTCGACGCCGATGTCGGAAAGCTTGAGGCTGTCGGCCGCGACCTGGACATTGCGTTGCGCGCTGACAACCGTCGCGCGCAGGGCGTCGCGCTCGGACTCGGCCTGATCGAGTTGCGCCTGCGCGACCAGCTTGCGCGTGCGCATTTCGCGCTGACGACGCAGAGTCTTGTCGGCCAGCGCGAGTTGCACTTGCGCGCGCGCCACTTCACTGCGCGCCGCGGCGAGCTGCGACTGCGCAAGATTGCGTTGCGCCTCCGCGTCAATCGGCTCCAGGCGCGCGAGCACCTGCCCTTTCTCGACGCGTTGCCCTTCCTCGATCAGCAGCTCGGAAACCTTGCCGGTGATCTTGGCCGATACCGTGGCCTGGCGGCGCGCGGTGACATAACCGGTTGCGTCGAGGACGGAGTTGGCGGAGACCTGACCGCCGTGTGCCAAGGAAACGACGGGCGCAGTGCGGACTTCGACGATACCTCGCGCGCCGAACCACCAGATCGCAACCGCGACGAGCCCGACCATTGCCAACAGGGCCGCGATCCAGCCAACGACGCGCGCGCCGCCATGCGCCGGCGCTTGCGGACGCCTGTCGATGCGCAGTTCCTTGAGCAGATCGGCTGGGTCGTTCATCGCGTGAGTGTCGGCGCTTTCATCGAGGTCGCAAGTCTGACCGCACCCGCCCCCAGCGTCACCCCGCCATTCGTCACCTTTTGCGCATGACAGCCGTCACCCGTGAGCTGCAACAGCCGATGGCTCCGGCGCGTGGCAAAATTGTGGGCCTTGCGCGGATTGAGCGGACTATGTCGGAGATTTTCGCGATACCCAGGCTCCCCTCGCCTACCGTCGCAGTGGCGGGCACAATGGCGCGTTTTCCGGTGCACCGCATTTACTGCGTCGGTCGAAACTACGCGGAGCACGCGCGCGAGATGGGTGCGCCGGTCGAACGCGAGACACCGACGTTTTTCATGAAGCCCGCGGATGCGGTAGTCGCCGATGGAGCCACGATTGCCTATCCGAGCGGCACCGCCAATCTGCACCATGAGGTCGAGCTGGTGATTGCACTCGCCAGTGGCGGCAGCGACATCTCCGCCGATGACGCACTCCGGCATGTGTTCGGCTACGCGGTCGGCATCGATCTGACTCGTCGCGATCTGCAGTCCGCCGCAAAGGCGAAGGGACTGCCCTGGGATACCGCAAAGGGTTTCGATAACTCGGCGCCCATTTCCGCGATCCATCGCGCCGCGACGGTCGGCCATCCAACATACGGCGAACTTGCCCTCGTCGTGAATGGCGAGGTGCGCCAGCGCACGGACATTGGCGACATGATTTTCGATGTGCCTGCGATCCTGCACGAGCTCTCGAAGCTGTTCGAACTCGCTGCCGGCGATCTGATCTTCACCGGCACACCGGCCGGCGTCGGGCCGCTTGTGCGCGGCGATCATGCGGTCGCAACGTTCGCGGATGTCGCGCGTCTGGAATTCCGCATCGGCAACTGATCCAGCACCGCGCCCACGTCCCTGCTTGCAGGTCAGGTCGCGCAGCGACCTGACCTGCGACGGCACGAGCGAGAGCCTTTAGACTGCCTGCTCCTTTGTGCGACGAGGAAACCGCGCCATGTCCATGATGCAGGAGTTTCGCGAATTCGCAGTGCGTGGCAACGTGCTCGATCTGGCCGTCGCCGTCGTCATCGGCGCGGCGTTCGGCAAGATCGTCACGGCGTTCGTCGACGGTATCGTCATGCCGGTAGTCGGCATGTTGCTCGGCGGGTTCGACTTGTCCGACGCTGCTGTGATTCTCAAGGCCGGACAGATCGATGCGGCTGGCAAAGAGATCGTCGCGCCGGTGCTGCTGAAGTACGGCATGTTGCTGCAAACCATGATGGATTTCCTGATCGTCGCGTTCGCGATCTTCGTAGTGGTGAAGGCAGTCAACCGCATGCGCCGCCAGCCGGAAGTCGCGCCGGCAGCGCCGCCGGCCGACGTCGTTCTGCTCGGCGAAATCCGCGACCTGTTGCGGACCCGCAACTTGTGAGGTCGCTTGCCCTTGTTGCCTGCTTGTTCGGCGCGACGCTCGCGGTTGCGCAGTCCACGACCGGCGTTGCGTCGATGTCGGCGGATCCCGCGACGAGAGCTGCCCCGCTTCTAAGAGCTGCCGATATCGCCATCGCGGCCCGCCTGCGCGATCGCGCGCTGCTGGGCAACGAGGCATACCTCATCGCCGAATCGCTGACCACCGAAGTCGGGCCACGCATGGCCGGGTCCGCCAACGACGCGCGCGCGGTCGCATGGGCGCGCGCGAAGTTCGAGGAGTACGGATTCGACCGTGTGTGGATTCAGCCAGTGACGTTTCCGAAATGGGTGCGTCGCTCGGAACGCGCTGAGGTGCTTTCTCCATTTCCGCAACCGCTCAGCCTGCGCGCACTCGGATATTCCAAAGGCACTGGCGCCGCGCCGCTCGAAGCCGAGGTGGTCGAGTACTCGACCCTGGCGGCGCTCGAAGCGGCCGACGCCGAAGATGTGCGCGGCCGCATCGTCTACATCGGCAATCGCATGCAGCGCGAGCAAGACGGCAGTGGCTACAGCGTCGCGGTGGTCGCGCGCTCGAGCGGCGCGGTCGCGGCGGCAAAACTTGGCGCGGTCGCATTGCTGATCCGATCCATCGGCACCGACAACGATCGGCTGCCGCATACGGGCATGGGTCTGTCTCTTGCCACCGCAATGGCCGACACCGAGCAAGTCGCTGCGGCGCCGCGTTCAACATCCGGCTTGCCGCTGATCGAAACGCCGATTCCTGCCGCAGCGCTTTCGAATCCCGATGCGAACCTGCTTTCGCACATGCTCGAACGCGGGCGACCCGTGCGCGTGAGGCTTGCGCTCGATGTCGGTCTCGATGGCGAGGCGCAATCGCATAACGTGATTGCAGAGATGACGGGCAGTTCGAAGCGCGGCGAGATCGTGCTCGCGGGCGCGCATCTCGATTCGTGGGACGTCGGCACCGGCGCGCTCGACGACGCTGCGGGTATCGGCATTACCGCTGCAGCGTTGCGAACGATCAAGCAGTCGGGCAACAAGCCGGCGCGCACGATCCGCGTGGTTGCATTCGCCAACAAGGAGCAAGGCATCTGGGGTGGCCGGGCATACGCAGAGGCAGCGCGGCTGCAAGGTGAGAAACATGTGTTCGTGGGCGAGTCCGATTTCGGCGCGGGTCGCCTGTACGCGCTGAGCGCGGGCGTGACCCGCGAGGTGCATCCGCTGATGCGCGAGATCGCCGCGGTGTTGGCGCCCATCGGCGTCGACTGGATCGAAACACCTCGCGGCGCGGGTTCCGATGTCGCGCCGCTGGTCGCGCAAGGCGTGCCCTGGTTTGCGCTGGCGCAGGACGGCAGCACGTATTTCGATTATCACCACACCGACAACGACACGCTCGACAAAATCGACAAGGCGTCGATGGATCAGAACGTCGCGGCATGGGCCGCAGTGCTGTGGCTCGCCGCCAACACCGACGCCGATTTCGGCCGCGCGCCACGGCCCGCAATCCAATAACGAATCCAAAACGTCGCGGAGTTCCGCACTTCATCGCTTCCGCTCTGGAGCAGGGGCTTCACGCCGCACGTCCGGATGGTTCCTGGATCACCAAATAGTGCGCCGCGGGCAGGCGTAGGGCGGGCACTGCCCGCCATCACCGCGCGACTGCGGCGGGCAGTGCCCGCCCTACAAAAGCGTTTTCGTCAATGAGGTTCGGTGATGCGGGAGTGTTTGCGCGGATCGGGCATGACCAGCGCGACAACGAGCGCGACTCCGATGCAGGCGGTCACGTACCAGTAGAACCAGGTTTCGTGGCCGATGGATTTCAGCCACAGCGCGATGTACTCGGCCGTGCCACCGAACAGCGACACGCCGATGGCGTACGGAAGACCGACACCCAGCGCACGCACGTTCGCGGGAAACAGTTCCGCCTTGAACACGCCGCCAATCGAGGTGTAGCAACTCAGCACTGTCAGCGCGAGCATGACCAGCACGAATGCATGCGCGAACGTTTGCGCTCCCGATAAAGCCGTCAACAGCGGTACGGTGCCGACCACGCCAAGCACCCCGAACACGATGAGCTGCGGGCGCCGCCCAAAGCGATCCGACAACGCGCCGAACACCGGCTGCAGCAGCATGAACACGATCAGTGTCGCGGTGGCCAGCTGCGTCGCCGCAACCTTGGTCCAACCCGCGGTGTTGACCAGGAATTTCTGCACGTAGGTCGTGAAGGTGTAGAACGCGAGCGAACCGCCCATCGTGAGCCCGAGCACGAACACGAGCTCGCGCGGATACTCGAGCAATACGCGCAACGATCCGCGACGTTCGTCGCGCGAGGCGACCACGAACGAGTCGGTTTCGAGAATGCCGCGCCGGAGGAACATCGCCACGGCAGCGCAGAGCGCACCAATCGCGAACGGGATGCGCCAGCCCCAGCTTTCGAGTTGCTGCTCGGTCAAGATAACCTGGAGCACCAGCAGCACGCCAAGGGCAATGAGTTGCCCTGCGATGAGCGTTACGTACTGGAAACTCGCAACGAAACCGCGGTGCTTTGCGCCCGCCAACTCGCTCATGTAGGTCGCCGACGCGGCGTACTCGCCGCCGACCGACAAGCCCTGCAGCAAGCGCGCCAGGATCAGCAGCACCGGCGCTGCAACTCCCACCGTGGCGTAACTCGGCGTCAGCGCAATCAGCAACGAGCCGCCGCACATCATCAACACCGACAGCGTGAGCGCCGCGCGTCGTCCGTGCCGATCGGCGTACCAGCCGAGCAGCCAGCCCCCGATGGGTCGCATCAGAAAACCCACCGCGAACACCGCTGCGACGTTCAACAGTTGCGCGGTGCGATCGCCCTGCGGGAAAAAACTCTGCGCGAAATACAACGCGAACGCGGCATACACGTACCAGTCGTACCACTCGACCAGATTGCCGATCGACCCGCCCACCAACGACCGCAGTCGACTCGGCTTCGGGCTTGCATCGCGTACGTTGCTCATGCAGACATCGTATCGGCAGCCGCGCAGCTTTCGCGACAGCGCGGTGAAACCACACAGCCCAGCGCATTGCCGAGTAGGATTCACCCGGGATGCAGCACGACAAGTCATTCAAGCCCAAGCCACCGCGCGGGCCGGCCGTGTTGCAGCGTCAGATGGCAATAGCGCAACACTCTCACCAAAAGAAGGAACAATTCATGAGCAAGCCATCGATCTTTAGTCTCACATTGCAGACGGCGTTCTTATTCCTGTTGGGTATCGTCGGCCTCCCCGTTCTCGCACACGAGCCAATTCAAGAGCAGGCACTGACGCGAACTGCCGATGATGCGTCGCTCAAGTGGGGCCCCTGCCCACCTTTTTTACCAGAGGGGTGTGCGATCGCTGTCCTTCACGGCGACCCGGCGAAAGACAATCTGGACGTGTTCTTTAAAGTACCAGCCGAGTCGACCATCCCACTCCATTGGCACACCTCGGCGGAACGAATGCTGCTGGTCTCGGGCGAGCTGCATGTCACCTATGACGGTCAGGAAAAGGCCGTGCTCAAACCGGGAACGTATGCTTACGGACCAGCAAAACGACCGCACAGCGGTTTTTGCGCAAGTTCCGACCCATGCATTCTTTTTATTGCGTTTGAATCGCCGTTGGATGCCGTGCCGGTCGAGGACACAGCGAAATAGTCGCGGTGCCGCCTCACGCTACATTCGCGCCGATGCCGCTTCGCTGCTCGGCTCGATTCAGGCGATAGCAAAGTGCCCGGCTCCTCGGCGTTGCCGAGCTCGGCACCACAGCAGCAGGCACGGCGCGCGCGCTGAGTAACTTCAGCGCAGCAGCGGGCTTGCGGCGAGGGTGGTGGAGTCTTTGCCGATCACTTCGCGCGCGGCTTTACGGAGTTCCGTGAGGCCCACGCGATTCTCTTCTCGGAGCAGGCGCACCACGTGATCGAGGCGCTTCTTGTTGGCGGTGCGCTTGCGGATTTCGGCGTCGAGCGCGGCGAACAGCAGCACGGCGCGCGCGGTCACTGCGCCGGTTGAACGCGACGCGCGCAGCAGCTTGATATCGGCCGAGCGCTTGCGTAGTCCGTCCATGGCCCGATCGTAACGATGGCGCGAAATGGTGCCGGCGCGACGCATGAACTCGATCGAGTAAAACTCGGCGATGCCTTCGGCGATCCAGTCCGCGCCGTCCGCGCCGGTGATGCCGGTAATGACGTGTGTGAGTTCGTGCAGCAGCGAACTGGTGCCGTTCTCGCTGATGAGCGGCCGGTCGGAATGCATCCAGAGCGAACGCGGCCCGCTGAGCCCGCCGCGCCACATGGGATCGCCGGCGCCGGCAATGAGGATCTTGCGCGGCAATCCCGCAAACGCGGAATCCATTTCGCGCAGATGCCAGTGCACCATTGCCATGACGTCCATGCGGCGCATGCCCTGCCCGATCGGCGACGACACCACTACGGACGTTCCGTCGATGTTCTCGCGCCGAGTGCCGACCTTGCCTGCGACGATCCAGCCCGTCGGGCGATCGAAGCTGCGCCCGCTGTTCACGACTACCAACCCTCCACCGGATTTGCGCGTGGGCAGGTAAGGCGTTTCGACGCCGTTCCAACCCTTTGGCAACTTGAAGTGCAGTCGGGCGCGCGCGTCGGTGTTGCGGGTCGCGGTGGTGACGGCGGCGGGAAACAAATTGTCGCCGCGCACGATCGCCCAGTTGGGTGTGATGCGCGCGTCGTAAGCGCCGGACGGGCGCCGATGGTCGATGAGATGGAAGTAACCCAGCGTGCCGCCCTTGCGCGGAATCACCCAAAGCACGCGATCGCCATTGCGCGTGATGCGACCGTCGCCGCGGATGTCGACGTAACGCGACGCGGGCATGTAGAAGTCGAGGACTTTGAGGCGTCCTTCATCGGGCAGCGCCGCCAGCGACACGCGCGCGCCCTTGCGCGCAGGCATGAATTCGGCGGTGTAGTCGAGCCGGTACTGGCGCGCGGGTTGCGCCTGTGCCGCCGCTGGCCATGCGCCAACACACGCGATCGCGACGAACGCGAGCAGCGTTCCTGCCAACGCACGCGGCCGAGGGCGTGTCTTTTCCTGCGTTTGCATCGGCATCGGCTTCATCTCCAGAGCTTGCGCGCAGCGACGCGAACCGCCGCAATCAACGGCGCGCAGCTTACACGCCCGCGGACTCGCCTCTTTGCTGCTTCAAGCCCCTCTCCCTTCAGGAGAGGGGTTGGGGTGAGGGGCCAAACGTGCCACGAGTCTAGTCCGGCCCGGAGCAGGCTCAGCCGCTCATCCGGCGCTGCGCGCCACCCCGCTCCGCGCCCCGGCCCGAGCATTGCGCTCGGGCGTTCGACGATGCGCGAGCCAGTGGCTCGCAAGCAGCATCCACTCACCCCGAAGGGAGAAGAGAGGATCGGCAGGGACAGTCCGCGAGATCAGCGAGGGATGGCGAGGTTATCGAGCGCGAGCGGCTGCTCGGCGGTGCGCGGGCGGGCGTCGATCACGGCGTCGGTTGGGAGCGGCGCGCCGGATTCGAGATGCGCCCACGCGCGATCGAGCGCGGCATAGACGTAGGGCAACATCGGCACGTAGCGCGCGCCGTAGTCGGGGAATGCGAGAAACGCATCAAAATGCTGCGCGTTGCGCACTTGCCAGAAACGCAGGTCGCGACCTGCGGCCTGCGCCTGCGCGACGTAGGGCGCGCTGGTGAACGCCATCGGCACGAGGCCATCGTCGACGCCATGCACGACGATGATCGGCACACCCGCGCGCGGCAAGCCTGCGCGCGTCGCGAGCGCGCCCGCGCGCACGCGGTCAGCGTCCGCGCTGCTTGCGTCCCATAGCGAGCGCAAGCATTGGAGGCCGGGCAGCAGAGGATCGGCGCCCGCCATCCGCGTATCGACAATGCCGACACCGGCACCGGGCGCGATACCGCTCGCGTCGCTCCACCACGCACCCCGCTCGGCTGCGGTCGCGGCGCGCGCACTGAAGTCTGCGTTCTGGGCGGCGAATCCATAGCCGCACGGATGCTCACCCGCACCATAGCGTCCATACGCCGAGGCGTAGGTCACCGCGACCGCGCGCCACAAATCGAATCCAACCGACAACGCGCCGGCGCGCAAGGAAACGTCAGTCCATCCATTTGCGCGCAACTTGTCGTACGCGAAACGCGCCTGCGCGGCAGTATCGGCGCCCTCGATGACACCGGCGGCCTTGAGCGATGCGCAACGCAACGCCCACAGAGGCGTCGATTGCGCGGTCAACGGCGGCTGCGGCAAATTCTCGAGGTGCAGCAACGCGCACGGCATGAGCAGCGCGGCTTCGGTGGTGTAGTCGTAGAGCGGACGCGCGCCTGCGGCAGTGATGTTGGGCTCACCTGCGACGACGGCGTCGAAATCCATCAGCTCCGCCGCGCGCAACACCGCGCCGCCGCCATTCGATATTCCCACCGCGATCACGCGCGTGTTGTCGAAGGTAAAAGGCGCCGACTGCGGGAACGCTGCGTCGAGCGCGTGCAAGCCAAACTCCGCGGCCTGCCGCACGTGCCGGCCCCAGTCCGCTTCGGGGTTGTCGCGCGAGTGCGCGTGCTTGAAGGCAACGCCAGTGGTGCCGCTGTCGGGCGCAAAAGCCAACGTTTCGGTGCGATCCACCGACGTGCCATCGGCTTGAACACCCGTGCTCGCATCAAGGTCAAACCAGTCGGTGCCCGCGCCCTTGTCGGTGTGCACCACCGCGCAGCCTTTCGGCAGACCCCACGCACTCGCGACTGCGATCGCGCCGTACACACCGCGCGAGCCGGACGCTGCGGTCACCACCAGGCAGGGTTTGCCTTGCACGAACGCATCCGGCACCTGCGCCATCACGCGATGCGGATACCGCGTGCCTGGCACGATCGCAAGCGCGTGGAACTCGCGGCCAGGCACCGTCGCAACGCTGCCGTACCAGTCGCCATAGCCACCAGTGGGCGTGAGATCGGCGATGCCGCGCCAATTGTTCCAGATCGCGCGACGACGCAGTTCCGCTGCGGTCGGATGCTCGGCGTCAGCGAACGCAGGCGGCGCCATCGCGCGCAATCCCGCGAGACCCAGCCCCGCCGTCAGCAGATCGTCGCTGCCGCGATGTTCGCTGGTGCGCTCTGAAGTAAACATCGTCGATCGGGACCCTTCGCGTGGCTCGGGTGTCGTCGTGCAGGCCAGCAGCGCGCACGCGGGAATCAGCAGCAGCAGGATTTTATTCATGCCGCGAAGCTAGCAAGCCCCAACCTTGCGCGCATCGTACTTTCGTACCACAGCGCAGCATCGGCGGGCTGATAGGCTAGCTCGCATGACAGAAATTCCACAGCGTTGCATTCTCATCACCGGCGCCGGCAGCGGTATCGGCGCGGGCATTGCCACCGAACTCGCGCGTGTCGGCCATCACGTCGTGGTGACGGATGTAGCTGCAGGTCCGGCCGAGAGCGTTGCCGCCAGCGTGCGCGCCGCAGGTGGTTCCGCCGAAGCACATGTGCTCGATGTGACCTCCGACGCGAGTATTAACGCCTGCCTCGCTGCGGTGTCGCGCCCCGTCGAGGTGCTGATAAACAACGCGGGATTGCAGCATGTCGCACCGCTCGAGGAATTCCCGATGGAGAAATGGGATTTCCTCGTGCAAGTGATGCTGGTCGGCGTAGCGCGGCTGACGCGTGCGGTGCTGCCAGGCATGCGCACGCGCGGTTTCGGTCGCATCGTCAATATCGGCTCGATCCATTCGCTGGTTGCGAGTCCCTACAAGAGCGCATACGTCGCAGCCAAGCACGGGCTGCTCGGATTCTCGAAGGTCGTCGCACTCGAAACTGCGGACACCGACATCACCATCAACACGATCTGCCCGACTTACGTGAAAACGCCGCTGGTCGACAGGCAGATCGCAGACCAGGCACGCACGCGCGGCATTTCCGAAGCGGCCGTGGTCTCGGAAGTAATGCTCAAGCCAATGCCGAAAGGCGTCTTCATCGAGTTTGACGAGCTGGCCGGAATCGCCGCGTTCCTGATGTCGCGCGCGGCACGCAACATCACGGGACACACCATCGA
>JBKJND010000151.1:0-9413 GCA_046596095.1 Ahniellaceae bacterium
CAGCCAGATCCGCAACTACGTGCTGGACCAGAGCCGGATCAAGGACCTGCGCACCGGCATCGAACGCAGCGATACCCAGAAGGTGCTGGATGGCGACCTTGATGAGTTCGTCGAGGCCAGCCTGAAGTCGGGGCTGGAGGCTGGCTCGAAACGCATCGACGCTGCCTGATTTCTCCCTCCCCTGCACGCAGGGGAGGGTTGGGGAGGGGTTGTTGCAGGGCCTCTCAAACTCTCTCGCTGCCACTCAAATTCAGGCTTTGCGCTTCTTGGGGCGGAGCAGGGTGCCGGTGCACTTGGGTGCGCCGCAGCGACAGGCCCAGAGTTTTTTCAGGCGCGCAGTGTGCGGCACCTCGAGCGTGATGCCGTAGTCGTAGGTGAGTTCGGTGCCCGATGCGATCGCGCGCTTCGTCCAGATTTCAACCTTGTCGAGCCGTTTGTTGCCCCCCGCATGTTCCTCGAGCAAGGCCTCGCAATTGGGGGCGCAGCTGTGATTGATCCAGCGCGCATCGTTGCCGTCGGCGTTGGCATCGATGACGTAGCGCTCGTTGAGCGTGAACAGGAAGGTGTGGCCGCTGTCGAGCGTATCGCCGTAGAGCTTGTCGCTCTGCGCGTGCGTGCGGAGCTTGCCCTTGTAGTCGATGACCTTCTCGCCCTTCTTCAGTGCTTGCGCGGCGAACACGCCGCGGCCATGGATGGGCGAACTCGTCACTTTGTATTTGCGCGCCATGAGCAACTGCGTGTGGAAAGGCGCGCGAGCATAACGCAAGCACGTTCGTCGCTGCGCCCGCGCAGAGGCGCGAAAGATTCAGCCGAGCAAGCTCGGCTCTGCAACAGCAGGGCAACAACGCAGTGCAGTTTCGGCTTCAGCAGAGCGGAGCGCGCTCCGCTGCATTCAGTCAGGCAGTGGCGGCGGCGAGAGCGCCTGACGTCACTTCGGCCAGCAGGTTCAGCGCTGACTCGTCGATGCCATACGGCGGCATCCAGTACAGCACGTCGCCAAGCGGACGCAACAACACGCCGTTGGCGATTGCGTGGCGATATGCGCGCAGGCCGCGCCGCTCGGACGAATCGAATGGCGTGCGTGCAACTTTGACCCGCACCATTTCGATCGCGAGAATCATGCCGGTCTGGCGCACTTCGGCAACGTGAGGATGCGCTTCGAGGGGTGCAGCCAATTCTGCCATCCGCGCCGCCGTCGCCCGATTGCGTGCGAGCCACGGCTGCGTGCGAAATTCCCCGAGCACCGCCAGCGCCGCGCTGCATGCCAGGGCATTGCCGGTGTAGCTGTGCGAGTGCAGGAACGCCTTGCGTGTCGCGTGTTCGGCGTAGAAGCCCGCGTAGATCGCATCCGTTGTCAGCACCGCGGACAGCGGCAGAAAGCCGGCAGTGAGTCCCTTCGACAGCAGCAGGAAATCGGGGCTAACCTCGGCCTGCTCGCACGCGAACAAGGTGCCGGTGCGGCCGAAACCCACCGCGATCTCGTCCGCAATGAGGTGCACGCCGTGCGCATTGCACAGCGCGCGCGCCTCGCGCAGATAGCGTGGGTGGTGCATACGCATGCCGCCCGCGCATTGCACCAGCGGCTCGAGGATCAGCGCGCAGATGCTTTCGCCTTCGCGTTCAAGCGTCGCGCGCAGATCGTAGACGGCATGCAGCGCTGCGTCCTCGGGCGACTCGCCGGCGCGCGCGCCGTACGCATCCGGCGAAGCGACAAACGTGGGCCGCAGCAGCAACGGGTCGTAGGTCTCGCGATACAGCGCCACATCGGTTACCGACAGCGCGCCCAATGTCTCGCCGTGGTAACCGCCGCGCAGCGCGAGGTAACGCTCACGCTCGACATCGCCGCGATTGCGATGCCAGTGAAAACTCATCTTGAGCGCGATTTCGACCGCCGACGAACCGTTGTCGGCGTAGAAAACGCGCGTCAGTCCTCTGGGCGCGACATTGCACAATTCCTCGGCGAGCCGCACCGCGGGCTCGTGCGTGCAGCCGGCGAGAATCACATGGTCGAGCGTCGCAATCTGCGCCTGGATCGCGGCAACGATGGGCGGGTGCCGGTGTCCGAACAGGCAGGTCCACCACGAGCTCACGGCATCGAGCCAGCGACCACCCTCGCCGTCCTCGAGCCATACGCCCTGCGCCGAACGTATGGGCAACAGCGGCACGCTCTCGTGGTCGTGCATTTGCGTACACGGATGCCACAACACCGCCAGATCGCGGCGAATCAGTTCTTCGTTGCTCGTTGCCATTGGCAGTACCCGAAAAGAGCTTTGCTATGATCCGGGCGAACGTATCCAGGCCACAAGCATTTCATGCCGAACCAAGCGACTCGCGCCTTTGGGCGCTTCACGCGGGGCTTCACGCTCATCGAGATCATGGTCGTGGTGACGATCATTGCCATTCTTATCGCGATTGTGGCGCCGCGCGTCATGGATCAACCCGACAAGGCTGCTGCGGTACGCGCGCGCGCCGACATTGCGGCGATCGCGACCGGGCTCAATCTCTACAAGCTCGATAACTTCACGTATCCCAGCACCGACCAGGGACTGGCTGCGCTGGTGACCAAGCCCGGCGGTCAGCCAGAGGCGCCCAACTGGAAGGCCGGCGGCTACATGGACCGCGTGCCCAAGGATCCATGGCAACGCGACTACGTGTATCTGTCGCCGGGACAGCACGGCGAGATCGACGTGTATTCGCTCGGCCGCGACGGGCAACCCGGGGGCGAAGGCCCGGCTGCCGACGTCGGCAACTGGACGCCCTGATCCCGGCGGTGAGCAGACATGCGAACGGGGTAGCGCTGCCGCAACGCGTGCACGCGAATCACAACACGGGATTTACCCTCATCGAGATTCTGGTGGTGCTCGCCATCGTGTCGGTGATGATTCTGGCCGCAGGCTTGAGCGTCGACAGCGGCGGCCCGTCGCGGCGTGTTGCGGTCGAGGCGCAAAGACTTGCGGCGTTGATCGAGCTCGCCTGCGATGAATCGGCGCAGTTCGGTCAGGAGATCGGTGTCCGCTTCGAGGCGCGAGGCTATCGTTTCGTGCGCGCGGTCGGTCGCGAATGGGAGCGGCGCGGGTCTGATTCCTTGCGCGCACGCCGCCTTCCCGATGGGATGCGCCTCAACGTGCAAATGGACGAGCGCCTGATTGAACTCGACGGCGAGGACAATGCAGCGGCCGAACTTGTCCGCGACGGCGACGACGACGTCAATAAAACGTCGGGCGCCGCCGCAGCAAAGCCGGGCGATCTGGCCCCGCACCTGGCCTGCGACGCGGAAGGCGTCTTGAGCGCCGTCAATCCGCGCATCGAAATAAAGGCGGGCGACCGCAGCGCCTGGCTCACCCTCGGCGAGGACGGAGTGTTGCAAGTCACGAACGCGGAGCAGCCCGAATGACTCCCGCCAGCCATCAGGCGATCTTTCTGCAACCTCACCATGAGGGAGATCCGGTCCATGGTTCGACCCGTTCGACAAGCTCAGGGTCACCACGAACGGAATCGGAACGGCGCCACGATATTGCCCAAAGGAGTTCGGGGCACAGGCAACGCGGGTTTACTCTGCTCGAAGTGCTGATCGCGTTGGCCGTGGTCGCGCTCGCCTTGACCGCACTGCTGCGCGCGGCTTCGCTGGGCGCCACCGCGCTCGACCGCGAGCGGCAACTGTCGCTGGCGACGTGGACGGCGCAAAACGTGCTCGCGTCGACGCGCTTGCGCGGTGGCTTGCCTGCGGTCGGACGCAGTGCAGGCGATGAGCGCCAGGGTCCGTTCCAGTTCCACTGGACGCTGACGGTCTCGAGCACGGACGAACCCGGCATGCGGCGCGCGGACGTGCAGGTTTTTTCGGGTGTGGACAACCGCGATCCGGTCACGACGCTTTCCGGTTTTCTCGGCGATTCCCGCTCATGAAACCGGGCACGCGGCACTCGCGCGGTTTTACCTTGATCGAACTTATGGTCGCGGTGGCGATTTTTGCTGCGATTGCCGCAATCGCGTACGGATCGGTAGCGGCACTGCTGCGCGCGCGCGAGCGCCTCGAGGTCTCGTCAGCGCAGTTGCGCAAGATGCAAACGGCGCTCTCGATGTTCGAGCGCGATGTGCGCAGCGCGGTCGCCCGGTCGGCGCGCGAACCGTATGGCGACCCACGGCCGGCGCTAGTGGGTGAACGCGGCAGCGTGACTTTGACGCGGCTGCGCAGCGGCGGCCTCGCCGACGCGGCCTCGCAGTCGCAGCGCGTCGGCTACGTGCTCGATTCGAAAAGCTGGACTCGACTCGCGTGGCCCGTTGTCGACGCGGCGCCGTCGACGCGGCCCCGCACGACGACGCTGCTGGAAGCGGTCGACGCCGTGTCGATGCGCTACCTCGACAGCGACGGCCAATGGCGCGACGTGTGGCCCGCAGCCAACGTGGCCGTGAACGCGCGCCTGACATCGCTGCCACGCGCGCTCGACTTGCGCGTTGCGGTTGCTGGTTTTGGAGAGTTGCGGCGCCTGATCGAGCTGCCGAATCCGCTGCCCGCGACGGCGCAAGCGGCGGGGTCCGGGCCTGGTGCCACCCCGTCGCCAGGACCGGCGTCACCGCCGTGAAACAATTCCCGACCCGTCCCCCGCGCGGCGTCGCGCTGCTCCTGGCGGTGTTGCTGACTGCGCTCGCGGCGCTGATCGCGTATTCGATCCTCGATGCGCAGGGAGTGGCGCTGCAGCGCACGCATGCACTGAGTCGCGGCGCGCAGCTCGATGAGTTCGCCCGTGGCATCGAGGCAATCGCCAGCATCGCGCTGCGCCAGGACGCCGCCCAAGGCCCCGGCCTCGACCACAACAACGATGTGTGGCGTCAGCCGCTGGCGCTTGAACTGCCGCGTGGAAAAGTGTTCGCGCGCATGCGCGATCTGCATGGTTGCCTCAATCTCAACGCACTGGGCAGCGGTGACGCGATACTCGCCGGCGCGACGCTCGCGCGCCTTGAGCGCCTGCTCCGTGTTCTCAAGCTCGATCCCGCGCTGGCTGACGCGATTGCCGATTACGTCGACGCGGACCGCAATCCCCGCGATCGTGGTGCGGAAGACTTGCGATACCTCAGTGGTCGCCCCGCGCATCGCAGTGCCGACCGCGCCCTGGCGCACGTGTCCGAGCTCCGCAGCGTCGCCGGCGTCGACTCGCGTTCTTACGACATGCTTTCGGCAGAGACCTGCACGCTGCCGACAGATGCGGGGATCAATGTAAACACGGCGAGCGTAGCCTTGTTGCAGGCACTTGGGGATGACATCGACAAGGCTCGCGCCAGCGCGCTTGCGGCGGACGGCAATGCGCGACACACCGACCTCGGCGAGTTTTTCGCGGAAGTCGAGCGGCTGGGCGCCGCGCAACCGGCTCCGTCCGGTCTCAGTGTGGCCAGCAACGAATTCCTGCTCGAGAGCGAAATCGAATACGACGGCGTGACGGTGGCTTACTGGTCGCAAATCTCACGCGGCAACGGCGAGATTCGCGTGAACGCCCGCGGCCGAGGCCGCTATCGATAGCGGCCATCGCAGCCACTCATGGCATTTTGCAGGAGCGGCGCAAGCCGCGATGCTGTTCGCACGCCCCATCGCGGCTTGCACCGCTCCTATAGTCAGGCAACAGCGCCCAGGTTGAGGGCTTCGGTGATCATCGACTCGATCATGGGGAGGTCGGGCAGGATCGCGCGATCTTCGCGCAGCAGGACTTCCATCAGCACACCTTGGCGGCCGGCGCCCGACTTCGACTTGCCGGCCGGTAACAATTCGTCGCTCCCGACCGTGGTGAGGCGCGGGAAACCGATGCAGGTCATGGCGATGAACGGCATGCGCAAATTGCCGCCGAGCGCTTTGAGTACTGTGATCTTGGAGTTGAGTGTGGGTTCCACCTCCGCCAGCCCCGCCAGTATCGACAACGAAAATAGCGGCACGCGCCAACCGCGCCAGCTGACGCGCCCACGGATCCACGCGGGTGCACCGGCGATTGGTTCCGGGGATGCGGCGGTGATGATTTCGGAAACCAGCGCGTTCGGAACCAGAACGCGACCGTTGGCGACCGCAATCATCAACGCACGGATGTCCTTGGGCAGGGTTTGCGGCTGCGCGTTCATGGAGTCGCTCCTGTGAGCCGTTGCGCGAGGTCGAGCGCGCTGCCTGATTGTGCGAGACCGCCGAGCGACTGCGCCCGCGCGTTCCACTCGTGGCTCGCCCCCGTGACCGCCGACCAGACCGTGCCGCCATTCGCGATGATCGCCGCGACGCCGTCGCTTCCTTCCCCGGCTTGGCCCTCGAACAACATGAGCCCGAGTCTGGCGCGGAACTGCGCTGCCAAAGCTTCGAGCGCTGCGTTGACGCCACCGCTCAGCGCCGAGTCGGACCCGCCCTGCAATCGTCCGGCGTCGTCGAAACGCACTTCACGCGTCGGGTCGAGACACACCGCCTGCCCGGCCGCCAGCGCGGTACCTGCGGGCCATGCGTCCAAAGGCAAGGCTTCTGCGGCGCCGCCCGCAGCGTCGGTCCGGATGACGACAAACGCGGCCGGCAAGGTCGGCGGCAATTCGCCCAGCAACTCGAGCATGCCGATATCGCTGCCCGCACCTCCCAGCAAAATCCAGACATCGGGCGCTGCAGTTGTCGACGCAGCTGCTTTCGATTTTGTCGCCGCACTCGACAGATCGACACCCGATCGCTCCGACGTGTCGATCGCGAAACTGGCGCGGCCAGCGCTTGGCGCAACCAGGCCACCCTCGATGGATTCGAGATGCAGATTGGCGAATGGCGAAGCCGCGGAAGACTCCGCACGGACCCCTGGTGTCGAAACCGCAAGGGCGGGTGCGTGATCTGCATCCATCGGCGCGAGACTGAGCTCGGCGAATCCCTGTGGGGCGTCGAGTTTCAAGGACGTCGCGTCGTCGCTGGTGACCTCGCCGTGGAGGCGCAACTCTTCGTCCGCCGCGCCGAGCGGCGCACCAAGATCGTTGGCCGGGAAATCGTCGACCTGGATGCCCGGAAATGCCGATTCGTCCAGTTCCAGGTCAACACGCTGTTCGTCGCGATCCAGGGTGAGAGGCGGCCCGACCGCCGGGGCGTTCCCGGTATCGAAGGCCTGCAAGTTACCGAGCAACGCGCGTTCGTCGTCGTTGAGGCCAAGCGCGTCGTTGTCGATGTCGATGTCGATGCCGCCGGTCGACTCCATGTCGGTGCCCATCGCCTGCTGCGCGACGCCATGCGTTTCCAGTGAATCCAGAGGTACATCAAGCGTGCCCTCTGCTGTGAGCTCGCTCGCCCAATCGTGACTTGGCGGCGGTCCGACCGAATCGGAATCGGCGAGTCGCGCGAGACCGCTGTGCATTTCGGCCGCGAGCTGTTCGGATCCGATCACCGGAGCGTCGCGGCCTCCTCGCGCGCCCATCGGCGCACCGCCGGAACGTGGCAGCCGCAGGGACGGCGCCGCGTCCGGACGCGGTGGCAGATCGCCTTCGAGGCCCAGAATCTTGGCGCTGAGATGCCTTCTCCAGCGTGCGCGATCCCATCCGCTCAGGGCGCTCGTGATCGACGCATCGTTGAAGATCACCCGCAGCTCGGGCGATGCCGCCAATTCGTCGAGCAGCGGCGAATGCTCGTCGCTGGACGCGGGCAAGTTGATCAGCACCACGGACGGCCGCGCGGCGCGGATCGCGTCTGCGCCGCATTCCTGGGTGTCGGCTTCAAAGACGATTTCGCTACCGGCGTCGGTCAGCACGTTGCGCAACTCGTCGATGTCGTCGCGGGTGCTGCAAAGCAGCGCCACCCGGACCGCAGCTGCCGTGGCGTCAGACATCCGGGGACTCTCCAATCAACTCGAACACCGTGCGCAGCAAATCGGCCTCCTGGTAGGGCTTGCCCAGAAAACGGTCGACGCCGATCTCGAACGCGCGCTGGCGATGCTTCTCGCCGGTACGCGACGTGATCATCATCAGTGGCAGATGGCGCAAGCGCGCATCGTTGCGGATGTAGGTCGCGAGCTCGTAGCCGTCCATGCGTGGCATTTCGATGTCCAGAATCGCGAGATCCGGAACGCGCTCCTGCAGCTTCTCGACCGCGTCCACACCGTCCTTGGCGGTGACTACTTCCATGTCATTGCGTTCGAGCACGCGCGAGGTGACCTTGCGCATGGTGATGGAGTCGTCGACCACCATGACCAGCAACTGGCGCTTGACGTGAATTTTCGAGGGCTCTGCAAGTGCGACTTCCCCAGCGACCTCACGCCCACCGGGCAACATGGCAGCCAACTCGTCGGCGATTTCGCGCTCTACGCGCTGTGCGATGCGCCGACGTACGAGCGGCGCCAAGTCCAGAATCATGACCACCGAGCCGTCGCCCATGATGGTGGCGCCAAACATTCCGGGTACCGACGCGATCTGCGATCCCGTCGACTTGACCACGATCTCGCGGCTGCCGACCACGCTGTCGACGCGAATCGCGGCGCGCTGATCGCCAGATCTAACCAGCAGCAGCGGCAACTGCCCGGCCGTATCGACCACCCGGTTGGGTTCGGTGCCAAGCAGCAGCGCCAGATCGTGCAACGCGTAGTCGTCGCCGCCGTAACTCAGCAGTCGCTTGTCGGCACCGCTGAGTCGCTGTTCGAAATCCGCCAGCGGCAAGCGCGCCACACCCTGCACCGACGACATCGGCACGGCGAAAATCGCCTCGCCCATGCGCACCATGATGGCCTGCGTAACCGCCAGCGTGAACGGCAGGCGGATGGTGAAGCGCGAACCCTGATTCTGTTCGCTGTCGATCGACAGCGAACCGCCGAGTTCGCGGATTTCGTTGGCGACAACGTCCATGCCGACGCCTCGGCCTGCCAGTTTGCTGACCGTATCGGCGGTGCTGAATCCGGTCTCCGTGATGAAGCCGAACAGGTCGCGATCGGTCAGCATCGAATCGGCGCGCATGAGTCCGCGTTCGATGGCCTTGCGCCGGATTGCTTCGCGATCGAGGCCGCGACCGTCGTCGCTGACGCGAATCAGCACCTCGCTGGCTTCGCGAGCGACTTCGATGCGCACGTTGCCCTCACCCGGCTTGCCTTGCGCACTGCGTTCCGCTGGCGTCTCGATGCCATGCGCCAGCGCATTGCGCAGCATGTGCTCGAGCGGCGCCTTCATGCGCTCGAGGAGATTGCGATCCATCTCGCCTTGCGCGCCATCCACAAACAACTGCGCGCGCTTGCCGAGTTCGTCCGCGCTTTGCCGGACCAGTCGCCGCAGGAACGGCACCTGGGTCTCGAACGGCACCATGCGCGTGCGCATGAGGCCCTGCTGTAGTTCGGAAGCGACGCGCGACTGTTGCAGCAGCAACGTTTCCTGCTGCCGCGCGAGATCGTCGAGGGTGCCGTGCAGCGACACCAGATCCGAGACCGACTCGGCCAGCGCTCGCGACAGCT
>JBKJND010000288.1:0-3886 GCA_046596095.1 Ahniellaceae bacterium
TGCGCCACCACGACGGGCTCCGTTACCCCGGCGATGTTGAGGTTGGTGAGCGTGAGGTCGGCCGGCGTTGACTGCGCCAGGCACGTGCCGGCGAGGAACAAGGTAAACGGCACGCAGAGGCGCGCGATACGGGCGGTAATGGGCATGGCGGCGATCCTGTCGAGCAGTGCAGATGCGTTGGATACCACGGTGGCGGTGCACGAATCCATGAACTCGTCCTGGTTGCAGGTCGGTTTGCCCCGGCCGCGACGACTCACGTCGACCGCCGCTTTAGCCGTATCAGCGCGGAAATGTCTTCGTCGCCGTGACCTGCGGCGACTAGGGCAGCATAGTCCTTGCGCGATTGCTCGACGACCGTGGCGCCGGTGCCGGCAGCGGCGATGAGATCGGCGACGATGCCGAGATCCTTGTGCAGCAGCGAAGACTTGAAGCCGCTATCGAAACGGCCTTCGAGCATGCTGGCGCCGCGGCGCTCGAGAAACCAGCAACCCGCAGCGCCTGCACTGATAGTCGCAAGCAGATTTTCGCGATCAAGGCCCAGCGCATCACCAAGTGCGAGCCCCTCACAGACGCCTTGCGCGATGCCGGCGACCAGCACCTGGTTGACGGCCTTGGTGGCCTGACCATTGCCGACCGGGCCCATGTGCGTGACGCGTGTCGAAAAACTGCGCAGGAACGGACGCACGCGATCGAGCGTGACCGGTTCGCCACCGACCATGATCGACAAGCTGCCGTTGCGCGCGCCTTCGACACCGCCCGAGACCGGCGCGTCAACAAAATCCGCGCCGACTTCGCGCAGGATTTCAGCGCAGCGGCGCGCGGTGGCCGGCGCGATCGTCGACGTATCGACCAGCACGAAGCCGGGCGGCGCGTGGTGCGCCAGCTGCGTCGCGATTTCGATCACGTCGGCGTCGGCTGAAACGCTGGTAAACACGAAGGTGCAGGATCGGGACATCGAGCCGATGTCGGTGATGGCCTCGGTGCCGAGTTCACGGGCCAGCGCCTCGGCCTTCGCGTGCGTGCGATTGGCAATGGCGCGCAGCGCGCCGGTGCGCGAAAGATGTCGCGCCATGCTCTCGCCCATGGCGCCGAGGCCCACGAATCCCACGGTGCCGGCCGTGGCGCTCAATTTGCGAGTTCCTCAAACAATCCAAACAGCGGATGGCACATGCGTGGTGGTCTCAATGCATTCGGAGAAGCGAAGCAGCTTCAACAGCGGCTCTCATGAACAAACCGTCCCTGGTGCCAAGCGCTGGCCCAGCCATCCATGGCTGTGCGTTCGCCGGCGCGCGGCAGTGCCGCGCGAAAGCCCCGGCTCACTCATGCAAGGTGTCCTCGAGGTAGGTGTATCCGGTGAGGCCGGTTTCGAGCGCGCCGCGCACGCGTTCGGCTTCCTCGCGCGGCAGTGCCGCTGCGGTGAGCTTGCGCGAGAAACGCAGCCGCAAGTCGTTGACGTCGTAACCGACGTAGCCGAGCAAGCGATCCGACGTATCGCCGCGGTGCGCGTGTTCAAGCTTGAAGCCAGCGGCGGTCATGCGTACATCGACCGAATCGGTATCGCCGAACAGATTGTGGATGTCCCCAAGGGTTTCCTGATATGCGCCGACCAGGAAAATGCCGAGTCGATAGGATTCCCCGGCGCGTGGCGAGTGCAAGGGCAAGCTGGTGTCGAGCCCCTGCGAATCCACATACTGGTCGATGCGGCCATCGGAGTCGCAGGTCAGATCCGCAATGACGCCAAGGCGGTCCGGTTCGCGTTCGAGTCCCGCGATCGGCATGATCGGGAACACCTGATCGATCGCCCACACGTCGGGGATCGACTGGAACAAGGAGAAGTTGACGAAATACTTGTCGACCAGCTTCTCGTTGAGTTCGTCGAGCGTTTGCCTGTGTGTGCGCTCGTCCGTGCGCAGTCGCGCGCGCACCGCGTTGGCGATAGCGAAAAACAAGTCGTCGAGCGTGGCGCGCTGCGCGAGATCGAGTCCGCCGAGCGCAAACAGGGATTGGCCTTCGGCGACGTGGTGGCGCGCTTCCTCGTACAGCTCCATCGGTGGGCGCGAATCCATTTCCTCGACGATGTCGCGCAAATGCCGGATGGCGGGCGCCTCCGCGTCGTGTCCGACGCCGATCGCGCCTTCCGGCGCACGCTCGACCGCGCTCACGTTCGCGATCAACACCGCGTGATGCGCGGTGATCGCCCGGCCGGATTCGGTCAGGACATGTGGCGGCGTCAAGCCGTGCAGCGCGCAAGCCTCGGCCAGCGGCCCGACGATATTCGATGCGTATTGCGCGAGGCTGTAGTTGATCGAGCATTCGCTGCGCGAGCGCGTGCCTTCGTAGTCGACGCCGAGACCGCCACCGACATCCATGAATTCGATGCCGATGCCGTCGCGCGCAAGCTCCACGAAGTAGCGCGCTGCTTCGCGCATGCCGCCCGCGATGTCGCGCACGTTGGAGATTTGCGAACCCATGTGGAAATGCAGGAGCTTCAGGCAATCCAGTCGATCGGCGCTACGCAATTCCGCGACGAGGTCGAGCAACTGGCGGGGATTGAGGCCGAACTTCGCTTTGTCGCCACCGGTGTTCTGCCACTTGCCGGCGCCGATGCTGGCAAGCCGCATACGCGCGCCGAACAGCGGCATGACGCCAAGGCTGGCGGCTTCTTCCAGCGCCATGCGCGCCTCTCCGGGCTTCTCGATCACGATGTAGACGTTGAGACCGAGCTTGATGCCGATGAGCGCGAGGCGCAGGTATTCGCGGTCCTTGTAGCCGTTGCAGATGACGATGCTGCCGGGCTTGGCGAGCGCGAGCACTGCGACCAGTTCGGGCTTGGAACCGGCTTCGAGGCCGAATCCCTGCCCACCACGCTCGGCCAGTTCACCGGTCACGCTCGCGTGCTGGTTGACTTTGATCGGATAGATGGCGGTGTAGCCGCCGGCGTACTCCCATTCGCGCATCGCTTCGGCAAACGCGCCTTGCAGCTTCGCCACGCGATCGCCAAGCACATCAGAAAAACGCACCAGCAACGGCAGCTTGAGGCCGCGCGCCTCGGCCGCGGCAGCGACGTCGGCCAGCGCAACGCCGGCCTGGTGTTCGCCGACACGTGCGACCACACGACCATCTTCGGCCACATCGAAGTAACCCGACGACCAGTGCGCGATCGAATAGGTATGTCGTGCGCGCTCGATGTTCCAACCGCTCATGCGCTGGCCAGCCCGCGAAAAAGAGCCGCATTGTAGGTCAGGTGGCTGTGCGACCTGACAATGGCTTGCGATGAAGTCGGAAGCGTCGTAGGTCAGGTCGCACAGCGACCTGACAGAAGCCGCGCAGTCGCTCGACCTTTCAGACAGCGTCAGGTCGGCCAAGCCGACCTGACCTACAATCGCGGCCCGCTTCCTGTCGCCGGAAATAAATCCCGATGTCCCAGCTCGAAGGCCAGTGGTTTTCCGAGGCGCATCTCGCCTCCGGCTCCGCGATCTCGTTTCGCACCACCGAGCGGCTGCACGCCGAGAAGACGCCGTTCCAGACCATCGAGATTTACGCGACGACGGACTGGGGCAATCTCATGGTCATCGACGGCTGCGTCATGCTGACCACGCGCGACAACTTTCTCTATCACGAGATGATGGCGCACCCGGCGCTGTTCACCCACACCGATCCCAAGCGCGTGGTGATCATCGGCGGCGGCGACTGCGGCACCCTGCGCGAAGTGCTCAAGCACGCCGGCGTGACAAGCGCCACGCAGTGCGACATCGACGAGCAGGTCACGCGCATGGCCGAGAAGTATTTCCCGGAGCTGTGCGAAAGCAACGACGACCCGCGCGCCGAACTGCTGTTCGACGACGGCGTGGCGTACATGGCCAACTGCCCGGCCGGCAGCGTGGAC
>JBKJND010000338.1:0-4212 GCA_046596095.1 Ahniellaceae bacterium
GTGCCCAGGAGAGGACTCGAACCTCCACGACTTTCGCCGCTACCACCTCAAGGTAGTGCGTCTACCAATTTCGCCACCTGGGCTTTGCCACGGAGAATCCCGGCGAGCTGAGCTGCGTGCGCGCCGGTCGAACTGGAACAAGTTTACCGCGCCGAGTCTATCGCGCCGGATTGTCGTCCGTCCGCGCGGGTGGTGGCTGCGGCACATCACCGGCCGGCGCTACGGGTAACACTGCAACAGGCTTCGCCGGCGCTACGGTGACTGCGCCGGTGGACGGCACGGTGATCGCCGGCTTCGCTGCGGGCGCAGGCGCACGGGCCTTCGGCACGTCGAGCGCGGGCTTCGGCTTGGCGGGCACATCACTGTCCGTGGTCGTGCCACCCATGACGCCGAGATCGATTTCCTGGGCGATCGCGGAGCCGCGCGAGACGTGCACACCCATGAACAACGTCAACACGAAAAACGAAGTGGCGAGAACCGCAGTGGTGCGCGTGAGGAAAGAACTCGCGCCGCGCGAACCGAACACCGTCGCCGAAGCCCCGGCGCCGAAACTCGCACCCGCCGTGGCGCCCGCGCCGCGCTGCAGGAGGATGAACACGGTCATGGCGATCGCGATCAGCACGTAAATGATATTGAGAGCATTGAGCAGCATTCAGGAATTCCAGTGTTGAGCTCGCGAATCGGCCGATTCAAGCGACCTGATTCAAACCAATGGTTCAAGCAACCGCGTTGCAGATCGCGAGAAAATCTTCGGCGATGAGTGAAGCCCCGCCAATGAGCCCGCCATCGATGTCCGGCTGCGCGAATAACTCCTTCGCGTTGCCGGGTTTCACACTGCCGCCGTACAGGATCCGCAGTGAGCCGGCGATTCTAGCATCGTGCCCGGCGACCTCGCTACGCAGGAACGCATGCGCGTCCTGGGCTTGTTGCGCGGAAGCCGTGCGCCCGGTGCCGATGGCCCACACCGGTTCGTACGCCAGCACTGCGGCCCCGAACGCCAGCAGGCCCGCGCTCGCGATCACGGCGGCGAGTTGTCGGCCCAGCACCGCATGGGTTTCGCCTGCTTCGCGCTGTTCCAGCGTCTCGCCGAGGCAGAGAATCGGCCAGAGGTTCGCGGCTCGCGCGGCCACAAACTTTGCCGCCACCAGCTCATCGCTCTCGCCGTGATGCTGGCGACGCTCCGAGTGTCCGACCAGCGCGTAGCGACAACCAATGTCCGACAGCATGCTGCCGGCAATCTCGCCCGTGTACGCGCCGGCCGCATGTCGACTCAAATCCTGGGCTCCGAATTGCAAGGCGTCGCCGCCAAAATCACTGATCAGCATTGCCAGGTGCACGAATGGGGGCAGCAGCGCCACATCGCAATGCGCACCGGTGCTCGCTGCGACCGCCTGCGTCAGTGCGTAAGCGCTGACGCGGTCACCGTGCATCTTCCAATTTCCTGCCACCAGCTTGCGGCGCATGCGGTTACCTCGGTCCGGGCAGGCAAGCATAAAGCTCTCCCGGCAGTATCGGGTTAGTCTTGGGCAATGCAGACACAGGATCAGGCCGGAACCGGAGCAGTTCTGATCACCGGTGCATCGGCCGGAATCGGGGCGTCGTTTGCGCGCGCGTACGCGGCGCGCGGCAAGACGCTGGTGCTGACCGCGCGACGCGGCGATCGCTTGCGCGCCCTGGCCGCGTCGCTCGCGCCGGTGCATTGCGAAGTCATTGAATGCGACCTCGCCGATCGCGATGCACCCCGCCAATTGCAGGAGGAAATCGAACGACGCGACCTTGCGATCGACACGCTGGTCAACAACGCCGGTTACGGCGTGACCGGCAGCTTCATGTCGCGCGACTGGGCGACGCACGCAGATTTTGTGCAGGTGATGATCACGTCGGTGTGCGAGCTGACACACCGTTTCCTGCCAGGCATGCGCGAGAGGAAGTACGGGCGCGTGATAAACGTGGCCTCGCTTGCGGGCCTTGTTCCGAGCAGCGCGGGCCATACGCTGTACGGGGCCAGCAAGAGTTTCGTGATCCGGTTTTCCGAGTCGCTTGCGCTGGAGCTGGCGGGCAGCGGGGTCAACGTATGTGCGCTGTGTCCGGGCTTTACCTGGACCGAATTCCACGATGCCAATGGCATGCGTCCGCGCATGGGCAACATGCCGAAGTGGATGTGGCAAAGCGCGGGCGCGGTGGTCGATGAAGGTATCGAAGCTGTCGAGCGTGGCCGCTCGCGGCATGTCAGTGGAGTCGTCAATCGCGTGCTCGTGAGCAGCTTCAAACATCTCCCACAACCCCTCGCCGATGCGCTGATCCGTCGGCAGTCGCGCGGCTTCCGCGATGTGCAATGACGTGACGCCTTGCCGAGTCAAATGCGGATGATGCGGAGCCCGGGCCACAAGTCGAGCTGTTCGGCGGGCAGTGCCCGCCCTACAAAAGCCTTGCTGCTGCACGGCGGGCACTGCCCGCCGGATTTACGCCTGGCGTCCCGTGAACCCTCGCGTTACTTGAGTTTGATCTCGCGCAGGCGCTCGTCGAGATAGTCCTGCGCCGTGATGGGCTCGGGATAGCGGCTCGGATTCGCGTCAGACACCGTGGACGGCAGCACGTCGATCAAAAAATCGGGATTGGGGTGCAGGAAAAACGGCGTCGAATAACGGGGCTTGCGCGCCCCGTCGCCGGGCGGATTGACCACGCGATGCGTGGTCGATGGATACACATGATTGGTCAGGCGCTGCAGCATGTCGCCGATGTTGACCACGATCGTGTCGGCGTCGGCGGTGAACGGCACCCACTCGCCCTGACGCGACTTGACTTCAAGGCCCGCCGCGCTCGCACCCACCAGCAAGGTGATGAAGTTGATGTCCTCGTGGGCGCCCGCGCGCACGTTGGGAACGTCGTCCTGCGTGATGGGCGGGTAATGGATCGGACGCAGGATCGAATTGCCAAAATTGGTCTTGTCGGCGAAGTACTGCTCGGGCAAGCCGATATGCAGTGCCAGCGCTCCGAGTACCCGTGAGCCCAGCGCATCCAGCGCCTCGTACAGCCCGTACCCGGCCGCGCGCATCTCCGGCACTTCGTCGGGCCAGAGGTTCGGCGGCATGACCTCCGCGTACTTCGATCCTTCCGGCAGCTCGCGGCCGATGTGCCAGAACTCCTTGAGGTCGGGATATTTCGAATCCTTCGCCGTCTCCACGCCAAATGCTGTGTAACCGCGCGCCCCGCCCGAGCCGGGAACGAGATAGCGACGCTTGGTGGCGTCGGGTAGCGCAAAAAACCGCACCGATGCTTCACGGGCGGCATCGATCAAAGCCGGATCGATGCCGTGACCGCGAATGCCGGCAAAACCCCATTCCTCGTAGGCCGCGCCCAGCTCGGCGACGAACTTCAGACGATCGGAAGCATCGGCCGCCGTATCGAAGCGGCGAATGTCGAGTGTTGGAATGTGTGCGGTCATGACTGATTTTCCAGAAAGAGCAATCGCAGGATCACGCCGCAGCGCGGACGGCATCTGCCAGTTGTTGGCTGAGGCGCTCGACTTCGGACGCATCTTCTGCCTCGATCGTCACTCGCACCAGCGGCTCGGTACCCGACGCGCGCAGAATCACGCGACCGCGCCCCGCCAGTGTCGACTCGACGCTGCGCAAAGCCGCGATGACTGAATCGCGTTCGAGCGGACGCGCACCGGCAGCGATGGGGATGTTGACGGTTGTCTGCGGCAAGCGTCGCATGGGCGCCACGGCCTCATGCAGCGATCGCCCGCCCGCCTGCAAAGCCTGCAAAACCTGCAATGCGCTGACGATGCCGTCGCCGGTCGTGGTCTTGTTGAGGCAGAGGATATGGCCCGAACTTTCGCCGCCGAGCCACGCGTGTTCGTCTTTCATCATCCTGTGTACGTACCGGTCGCCCACGCGCGCGCGCAGGAAGTCGTGGCCGAGCGCCGTGATCGCCTGCTCGAGGCCGAAATTGCTCATGAGCGTCCCGACCACCGGTCCGGTCAGCTTGCGCGCCCCGACCCAGTGCGCCGCGATCACGTACAGGAGCGCATCGCCATCCTGCACGTTGCCGGCGCGGTCGACCATCATCACGCGATCGCCATCGCCATCGAAGGCGATGCCGATGTCGGCTTCACGCTCACGCACCGTGCGCTGCAGCAGTGAGAGGTCGGTCGCGCCGCAGCCGAGGTTGATGTTGAGACCGTCGGGCTCGACGCCGATGGCGTGC
>JBKJND010000078.1:0-2613 GCA_046596095.1 Ahniellaceae bacterium
TCCAGGCGAAACCGCAGATCGGTCTGGACTTCGCGCACGCCCTGCGCAGCATCGTCCGCCAGGATCCGGACATCATCATGATCGGCGAGATGCGCGATCTGGAGACCGCGCGCATCGCGATCCAGTCGGCGCTCACGGGCCACCTGGTGCTGTCGACGCTGCACACCAACAACGCGGCCGGCGGCATCACGCGCATGCTCGACATGGGCGTCGAGGACTACATGCTGACCTCGACAGTCAATGGCATCCTCGCGCAACGGCTGGTGCGCATGCTGGAGCCCACGCACTCGGAAAAGTACGAACCGCTACCCGAAGTAATCGCGGAGTTCGGGTTACGTCGATTCCAGCCCGAAGGCACGATTTACCTGTATCGCCCCAAGCCTTCGCCGCTCACCCCGACCGGTTATCTCGGACGCACCACCATCATGGAATTTCTCGTGATGAACGACGCGATGCGCCGTCTCGTGATGCAACACGCCGGCATGGGTGAGCTCGAGAACGCCGCGCGCGAACACGGCATGCGCACGATGTACGAAGACGGTCTGGTCAAGGCCATGGCCGGCGTCACCACCATTGAAGAAGTCATGCGCGTCACGCAGGACTCGTAGCGCTTAACCCTGTTTTCCTCCCTTCTCCCGCAGCCCTGACTTCATCCCTCTCCCTCCGGGAGAGGGACCGAGGGAGAGGATCCGAGCTTGCGCAGGGCCGATGCTGTTGCAAGTCTTGCACCGCGCAAGATCGTACCCTCTCCCCCATCCCCACCCCGGCCCTCTGGGCGTGATTGTGCACGCGAGCAATGCTCGCTAGCGTGCACAATCACCCCGGTGGGAGAGGGGAGCTCCAGCTTCCCCAGAATCCTGACCCATGCCCTCATTCCGCTACAAAGCCGTAACGCCCGCCGGCGAAACCATCGAAGGCATGATGGACGCCGCAACCGAGCGCGAGGTAATCGGCAAATTGCAGGACGCCGGCAATCTGCCGCTCGAAGCCCGCGAGGCAACCGCCGTGGGCGGCGGTGGCATATCGGGGCTGCTGCGCAGGCCGGATATGGGCGCGGGCGAGATCCAGCGCTTCACGTTGCAACTTTCGACACTGCTGCGGGCGGGCCAACCGCTTGATCGCGCACTGCAAATCCTCATGGACCTGCCCGACTCGGAACGCAGCCGCAAGCTGGTCGAGCGCGTGCGCGAATCCGTGCGCGGCGGCACGCCGCTGTCGACGGCGCTCGAGCAGCAGCTCGGCGTGTTTTCGCGGCTGTACATCAACATGGTGCGTGCGGGTGAGGTCTCCGGCACGCTGACCGACACACTCAAGCGTCTCGCCGAATATCTTGAGCGCAGCAAGGCGCTGCGCGACAACGTCATCAGCGCGATGATCTATCCCGCGATCCTGGTGGTGATGGTGGTCGCGGCGCTTGCGTTGCTGCTGGTAGTCGTGGTTCCGCAGTTCATTCCGATCTTCGAGGATGCAGGGCAGGAACTACCTTTCGCAACCAAGGTCATTCTGTACGCCGGCAACTTTCTTGGCGCGTGGTGGTGGTTGCTGGCGGCAGGCACGGTCGCGTTGGTGTGGTGGTGGCGCAAACGGCTTGCGACTACCGAGGGCCGGTTCGCGTGGGATGCACGATTGCTGAAAACGCGCATGGTCGGCGATCTGGTCGGCAAGATTGAAACCGCAAGGCTTGCACGCACACTCGGCACACTCGTCAACAACGGCGTGCCGCTGCTGACCGCGCTTTCGATCTCGCGCAATGTGCTTGGTAATCGCGTGTTGTCGGGCGCGCTGGAACGCGCGACCGAGAAAGTGAAGACCGGCGATGGCCTGGCGCATGCGCTGACCGTCGAGCAGACTTTCCCGAGGCTCGCGCTGCAGATGGTGGGCGTGGGTGAAGAATCCGGAGATCTCGGCAGCATGCTGTTGCAGGTCGCCGATACGTACGACGTGGAAGTCAAAACCACCATCGACCGCTTGCTGGCGGCGCTGGTGCCGGCGGTCACGATCATCATGGCGCTCGCGGTTGCGGCGATCATGATGGCGATTCTGCTACCCATCTTGAACATGAGTCAGGCCATCGAATGAGCGAGCAACCAATGAGAGCAGCCATGGACGCAACGAACAACCAGATCGCGCGGCTGTACCGCGCGCCTCGTCTTGCTATGGCAAGCGCGCGCGGCTTCAGCCTGATCGAGATCCTGATCGTGCTGGTGCTGATCGGCGTGGTCGCCGGTATGGTCGCGCGCAACGTCGCCGGCGGTCGCCAGAAGGGCCTCTACAACGCCGCGAAAACCCAGGTGCAGCAGCTTTCCGGCAAGATCGAGGAATATGCGCTCGACGTGGGCAATCCGCCCGAGAGCATCGATGCGCTGGTTTCGCAGCCCGGCGATTCGTCGAACTGGAACGGGCCTTACGTCAAGGAAAAAGACCTGAAGGATCCATGGGGTACCGCGATGCAGTACAGCTCGCCCGGCGAGCATGGTGACTACGATCTCTGGTCGTATGGCGCCGACAAGAAGGAAGGCGGCGAGAAGTACAACAAAGACATCGGCAACTGGGAATAGGCGATGCGTTCCCAGCGCCATCGGCAGCACGCACAGCAGGGTTTCACGCTGATCG
>JBKJND010000190.1:0-7988 GCA_046596095.1 Ahniellaceae bacterium
GATCCGGCGGGCTTCTGATCGCGCCGACCGGCAGCGGCAAGACGCTGGCAATACTGGGAGGCAGCCTGATCGATGCGCGTGCAAGCGGTGACGCGCGGGGATTGCGCCTCATCTGGATCACGCCGCTGCGCGCGTTGGCGGCCGATATACAGAGGCAGATAATCGAGGCTGCGGTCGGCATGCAACTCTCATGGCGCGTTTTGCGCCGCACCGGTGACAGCGGCAGCACCGAGCGTGCGCGCGTGGCGCGAGGTGCGGTCGAGGTGCTGGTCACCACACCTGAAAGCCTGAGCTTGATGCTTACGCATGCGGATATCGCCGATCGCATGCGACTGCTCGAAGCGGTGGTCGTCGACGAATGGCACGAACTCCTTGGCAACAAGCGCGGTGTGCTCCTGCAACTCGCGCTCGCGCGACTGCGTGCCCTGCGCCCGACGCTACAGTCGTGGGGGCTGTCGGCGACAATCGGCAATCCGCAGGAAGCGCTCCAGCATCTGCTTGGTCCGGGCCAACGCGGAGAATTGATCGAGGTTCCCGCTACGCGCGCAGTCGACCTCATCACCGCGTTGCCGGAAACCGCCAGGCGATTTCCGTGGGGAGGTCATCTCGGCCTCGCGCAATTGCCCCGCGTACTGGCGGCAATCGATGGAGCGCAAAGCACGCTGGTATTCACCAACACGCGATCGCAAGCCGAACTGTGGCACCAGGCGCTCAGCGCGGTGTGGACCGGCAATGCCGCAGAGCTCGCGATCCATCATGGCTCAATCGACCGCAAAGCGCGGGAACGGGTTGAGGCCGATCTAGCCGCAGGCCAGCTTCGTTGTGTAGTCGCAACTTCATCACTCGACCTCGGTGTCGATTTCGCGCCGGTAGATCTGGTAGTGCAGATCGGCAGCCCACGCTCCGTCGCGCGGCTCATGCAGCGCGCAGGCCGCAGCGGCCATCGGCCCGGCGCACGCAGTCGCCTGCTGCTCGTGCCCACCCACAATCTGGAAATCGCCGAAGCGGCTGCTGCGCGAGTAGAGATTGCGGCTCGGAATGTCGAATCGCGCGAGCCGCCTGGGATGTGTCTCGACGTCTTGGCGCAACACCTGGTGACACTCGCCACGGGGACCGGCTTCGACGCAGCCGCGCAACTGGCTGAAGCGCGCGGGACGGCCGCATTTTCGAGACTTTCCGATGAGGATTACGCACGCGTAATCCGTTTCATTACCCACGGCGGCGACGCGCTGGCCAGCTATCCGCAATTCCAGCGCGTCATCTGCCGTGATGACGGGCTCTACATAATTGCGAGTGCAGCGCACGCGCGGCTGCAGCGATTCTCGATCGGTACGATTGCCAGCGATGCCTCCGTTCGCCTGACTTTCGTGCGTGGAAAGGTACTCGGCGGAGTAGAGGAAAGCTTCATGGCTCGGCTCAAGCCCGGCGATCGCTTTCGCTTCGCGGGGCGCACGCTCGAGCTGGTGCGACTGCGCGATCTGGTGGCTCAAGTGCGCGTGAGCGTCAAACCGACCAACGCCGTGCCACGCTGGCTCGGCGGCCGTCTGCCGCTTTCGGGCACGCTCGCGGCGGCGACTCGCCACCAGCTCGCCAACCCGTCGCTGCGATCGCGCGAGATGCGCGCGCTGGCGCCAATGCTGCAACGGCAACGCGAAACTTCAACGGTGCCCTCGGCGAACGATCTCTTGATCGAGGTCGTCAAGCTCCGCGAAGGTACGTTCTGGTTCCTGTACCCGTTCGCCGGACGCCTCGCGCACGAAGGTCTGGCCGCAGTTCTGGCGGCTCGGATCGCTCGCTTGCGGCCGCTTTCGATTGGGTACGCAATCAACGACTATGGTGTCGTCCTGAGTTCGCGCGGGTTGCCAGACGCATCTCCGGCACTCCTACGATCATTGCTCGACCCGGCAGACCTTGAGACTGCACTGGCGAACGGCATCAATCTGGCCGAACTCGCGCGCCGCCGTTTCCGCGATATCGCCAGGATTGCCGGTCTGCTGCACCCTTCGCGACCGGGCGCACCGCGCTCGCTGCGGCAGCTGCAGGCTTCAAGTGGTTTATTGTTTGACGTCCTGAGCGAACACGATCCCGACCACTTGCTGTTGCAGCAGGCACATCGAGAAGTACGCGAGAACGCGCTCGAAATCCAACGCCTGCGCACGGCGCTCGAGCGGATCCAGCGCGGAGGCATCGTGCTGACCACGCCGGCGAAACTGACTCCGTTCGGATTTCCCTTGTGGGCTGAAAGTCTGCGCGGACATCTCAGCCATGAAGACTGGCATGCTCGCCTCGCGCGCATGGCGGCGCAGCTGGATCCGGCATGAAAACGTTGCCTCTGCGACTGGCGGGAGAAGTGTTCCTGGCGGATGCCGCCCGCGCGCTCGTGTGGCCAGATCAACGCGCCTTGCTGATTGCCGACCTGCACCTCGGCAAGTCGCAGGTGTTCCGACATGCAGGCGTCGCGATGCCTGAGGGCAGCGATGAATGCGATCTCCGACGGCTGACCGAAGTTGTCGCGAGGCATGCAGTAGAACGACTGTTCCTGCTCGGCGACATTGTTCACGGCGCCACCGCTCTGGATGCAAGCTGGCGTGGTGCGTGGCAGCGATTCGCTTCGCACCATCGAGAGCTCGACATCATCGCGATCACGGGCAACCACGATCGGCATGACCGCGGCGCACTCTCCGACAGTGCCACCGTCGCGTCCCATTACGATCTGGGACCATTGCGATTGAATCACCTTCCTCTGGACCCGCAGCAGTGCGGCGTGCCTGTAGAGCACCGCTACGTCATTGCGGGTCACCTGCATCCGCTGTCCGTGATCGCCGATGGTCGACAGAAGTTTCGACTGCCATGCTTCTGGCAACAGCGAGCGCAACTGATTCTGCCCGCGTTCGGTAGCACGACGCGAGGTCAGCCAATCGATCCCGCCGTCGGTGACTACGTGATTGCGGTCACGCCAGCAGGTCTCCTCGAGTTGCCGCAGGAGAACAGCGTTTCACGCTCGAGACGGCGCGGTCGCTGACTCGAACGACATCGATTACGTGGCCTGTCAGGTGACTTCGGAGGCCGCAGAGGCTTGCGAGCCTTCCGATCCGGCGATAATTTCGAGCAGGGCTTTGAGAAGGAGTGGAACCTGGGCGGTGGCGTGTTCGAGGTGCGCGAAAATCTCGTCGATGCTGATCTCCGCCGCCGGCGGCTCGCCTTCGGGTCCGCAGCCCGCGGCCCAGTTGGCGACCAGCGCGATCGACGCGTAGGCGACTCCGAGTTCGCGCGCCAATACCGCTTCGGGCATGCCGGTCATGCCCACCAGATCGCAGCCGTCGCGACGCATACGGGAAATCTCCGCCACGGTTTCCAGTCTCGGCCCCTGGGTTGCGCCGTAAACGCCGTCGCGAACCGCCGCGACGCCAGCATGGTTCGCTGCATCGATGATGTTCACTCGCAGCGTCCCGGTGTAAGGCTCGCTGAAATCCACATGCCGGACTTCCGCGCCTTCGACATCGGCAAAGCTGCTCATTCGACCGTGGGTGTAGTCGATAAGCTGATGGGGCACCACGATCGCACGCGGCGGCATGTCTGCGCGGATGCCGCCCACCGCGTTGATCCCGATGACGCGGCGTGCGCCGATCGCATGCAAAGCCCAGAGATTCGCGCGGTAATTCACGCGATGCGGCAACAACGAGTGCGTCTCGCCATGGCGCGCCAGGAACGCCAGGCGCTGGCCACAGAAATCGCCGACCATTACCGCTGCGGATGGAGCGCCGAACGGTGTATCGATCTCGACGCGTTCGGCACCTTCGAGCACCTGCAACCGATACAGTCCGGTGCCACCGATGACTGCAAGTACGGGGAGCAACGCGTTCGACGCGAGGCTCATATCGCGTAGATCGCAGGCAGGTTACGGCCTTGTTCGTGGTAATCCATGCCGAATCCGAAGACATACCGATCTGGAACCGTGACGCCAACGTAGTCGCCAGCAATGCCGGGAACCCGACGTGCATGCGCCTTCTCGCACAGTACGGCAACGCGTACTTCCGCAGCGCCAGCCGCCTGGCAATAGTCGCGCACAGCGAGCAAAGTCTTGCCTTCATCGAGAATATCGTCGACCAATAGCATTCGTCGATCCTTGAGGGAAACCTGCGGAGGCTTGATCCACCGCAGTTCCCCTCCCGAAGTCTGCCCGCGATAGCGCGTCGCATGCAGATAATCCAGCTCCACGTCGATGGTCAACGCCACCGCAAGATGCGCCGCGAAGATCATGCCGCCATGCATTAGTGTCAGGAACAGCAGTCGCTCGCCGCCTGCGTGGTCGCCGATCGAATAGTCGTGGCTGATTTCCGCCCCCATTCTCAAAATGGCGGCATCGAGCACGGCGCGTGAATGTATGCAGTCGGCGCGTGCAAATACGTCCTTGAAATTCGTTTCGTTCATGCCTTCACCGCCGATGTTTCGATTCCTTCAAGGCGCGCAATGAACCGGTCGCGTTGCGGATTTGATGCGAGCGCACTCCAGTCGGCTGCTGCGCGTCCGGCCAACGCGGCGATGCAAGCGCCGTCATGTGCTCTATCTGTCTGCATTGCAGCGAGTGCGGCCGGTACCGTATCGGGCTGGCACACGAGCACCAGATCGCAACCAGCACCGAGGTGCGCATCGACTCGGGCAGCGACGGATCCCGCGCTCGTCGCGCCGAACATGCCGATGTCGTCGCTCATTACCACTCCATTGAATCCCATTTCTCGGCGCAGGATGTCGACGATCCAGCGACGCGAATAGCCTGCGGGCAACGCATCAACTGCCGGATAGGCCACGTGCGCCATCATCACCGCTTCGGCGCCCACCGCGATAGCTTCGCGAAACGGCAGCAGATCTTCCTCCCACAGCGATTCGCGCGCGCGAGCATCGACCGCACACTCGAAGTGCGTGTCTTCCAGCACCGAACCGTGCCCCGGAAAATGCTTGAGCGTCGCTGCCATGCCGGCGAGACGCATTCCGCGCACATAGGCTGCACCGAGTGCGGCAACGACCTCGGGTTCCGAGTCGAATGCGCGCACGCCGATGGCGCGATTGCCGCGCGCAAGATCGACGACCGGCGCAAAGCTCAGGTCCACATCGATTGCACGCATTTCGCTGGCCATGAGCCAGGCGTGTTCTTCCGTGAGCGCCAACGCTTCCGCCGGATCGGTTCGATACCGCTCACCCAGTCCCCGCAGCGCCGGCAGCGCGCTGAAGCCCTCGCGAAATCGCTGCACAGGCCCGCCTTCCTGATCGACGCACACGAGCAACGGCCGCGGACTCGCGGCGCGCATCTCTGCGATCAATCCGGTGACCTGCGCGCGGCTCTGAAAATTGCGCGCGAACAAGGTGACGCCCGCGACGGACGGATGCGCCAGCCACTCGCGCTCGGCCTCGGCAAGTTCAATGCCGCCGGTTGCAATGATCAACATCTTTTGATGCACTCCAACAATTAGTGAGACGGCTTCAATTGTCGATCATGGGCCAGTAATTTCGCGCCGACTGAAGCTGCACATTCAGTTCAGGTGCGGTCGAACACTGCGATGGATTCCACGTGTGCGGTGTGCGGGAACATGTCCATGACACCCGCAGAACTCAGCTTGAAGCCGTGGCGGTCGCACAGGATCGCGGCATCGCGGGCCAACGACGCCGGATGACACGACACGTACACCACGCGGCGCACGCGCATGCCCGGCAAGGTCGCGAGCACCTCCTGCGCGCCTGCACGCGGCGGGTCGAGCAACAGGAGATCGAAGTCGTTGCGCGCCCACGACGCGGAGCCGCTCACTGCAAAGAGATCGGCGACCTCGAACGACGCGTTTTCAATGCGATTGCGCTCCGCGTTCGCGCGCGCGCGTCCGACCAGGTCGCGATCGCCCTCGACGCCTACGACGTGCGCGCAGCGTCGCGCCAATGGCAACGTAAAGTTGCCCAACCCGCAGAACAGGTCCAGCGCGCGCTCATGCGGCTCCGGATCGAGTAGCGCGAGTGCATGCGCGATCATGCCTTCGTTGATCGATGCGTTGACCTGCACAAAGTCGAGCGGCTCGAATGACAGCGTCACCCTGCCCTCGTCCACCTTGAACTCGAGCTCAGGTCGCACGCCGTCGAGTGTCACCACGCTGTCCGGACCACTGGGTTGCAGCAGCACCGCAATGCCGCTGCCCTGCCCAAACTGCGCCAGGCGCTCGCGGTCTGCGTCGGTCAATGGCTGCAGATGGCGAATCACGATCGCGGTTGAGGTATCGCCGGCGGCGAATTCGACCTGCGGCACCTGTCGCGCGATGCTCAGACTGGCAAGCGTGTCCGCCAGCGCGCGCAGATGCAATCCAATTGCGGGCACAGCGACGAGACACGTTTGAAGGTCCGCGACATATTTGCCGTTGCGTTCGCGAAAACCCAGCAGCAGACGCTCCTTCTTGTCGACGTAACGCGCCGAGAGTCGCCCCCGCCGCCGATAACCCCACTCGTCGCCGCGTAATGGCGGCAACCACGCCTGCGGTTCGAGCTTGCCGATGCGCGCAAGATTTTCCAGCAGCACCTTTTGCTTGGACGCGATCTGCGCGTCCGTCGAAAGGTGCTGAAGCACACAGCCCCCGCAGACACCAAAGTGGGGACACGCAGGCGTCACGCGATCCGGACTCGCAATATCGACCGCAACCATTTCCGCTTCGTCGAAATGCCGATGACGTTGCGTGCGGCGCGCGCGCACCGTTTCTCCGGGCAGCGCGTCACTCACGAACATCGCCTTGCCGTCCACTCTTGCGACACCCCGACCGTCGTGACCCAAGTCGACAATTTCTACAGTGATTTCAGGCTCAGGCGCGCGCGGTGCGCGGCGTCTTGTCATGAGATTGCCGTTTGCATACGATTCTGAAGTACTCGAGGATAATCATCGCCCTGCGGCGCGCTTCCGAAAAAAGCGCGGCGCCACGCGGTCGCGAAGTCTAAAGCACGAAGCCCGCGCAGGATCGGCGCTTTGAGTGATGGCGCGTGGGAAACTTGCCGGGATGCCTTCAAACCTGCTCCCGACCGCGTCAGGCAATGCATTGCTGATCGAAGACGACCCGGTGACGCGGGAGTTTCTTGGCGAGGCGCTGAAGGGCGCCGGCTGGATCGTGCATTTTGCGCCAGACGTTGCCACCGCATTGCGGTTGGCGGGACAACAGCAACTCGATCTATTGCTTTGCGACCGGCGGCTACCGGATGGCGATGCTTTCGACATCGCGCGGGCGCTCTGGTGCGATGGGGCCGCACCAACTGGGGGTCGCCCTTTTGCGATAGCGCTCAGCGCCGAAGTCGACGACGCGCTGCGCGCACGCCTGCTTCGCGCCGGTTTCCATGCCGTGTTGGCAAAGCCCGTCTCGCTCGCTGATTTGCTTGCTGCACTGCCTGCGACCGCTTCTATTCCAGCGGTGACATCACTTGCGGCGACCGCGCAGATTGCCGAGCCCGGCGCGGGCGAATACCCGGTGCTGGACGACGCGGCGGCACTCACCGTGTGCGGGAATATTCAGACTGTGGACGCGCTGCGTGCATTGCTCGCGAACGAATTGCAGCAGACGCTGGATGCGATACGAAATGCGGGAGTATCTGGCGACACGGAAGCGCTTGGAGCAACCCTGCATCGGCTGCGCTCGTCGTGCGGATTTTGCGGAGCCGCAGCGCTCGGCGCTGCTGTCGCGCGGGCTGCGGCTGAGATCGAATATCCAGGCGAGCGAGCGCGCGCGGTAGCGCAAGTGCTGGCACAAGGCAGCGCTCTAGTTTTGCGGCTCGCCGTGCGCAGCAGGCGGTGACCGTAGCAACAGTTGCGTCGAGCGCAATGCCCGGTCGCCCAGATGCGGGCGCAGCAACACCGACGTCAAGCGCCGCAGGCCGCGTAGCAACGATGCTTCGGGCTCCACGTCCGCGTGCAGTGCGAGCAGTTGCGCGCCGGTGAACAACCAGCGGTCGCCCACCCCGGCTGCGGTCGTCAA
>JBKJND010000352.1:0-6262 GCA_046596095.1 Ahniellaceae bacterium
GTGGCGATCCAGATCCGACCATCGGCGGTGACGGTCGCCGCTGGCGAGGCGCCTCCGTTGCACTGCGCGCTGATGAGGCCATCGTGCTCGCCGAATTGTTCCACTTCGAGACGTGCGGATGCGCCCGTCGCGACCGCGTCGGCGTCGGCGCGGGATAATCGCATGACTCCCCGATTGGACGAGAGCCAGAGGTTGTCGAGGTGATCGGCGGCAACTGCAAACAGCCCATCGATCGGAAGGCCCTGCTTCAGTCCGATCGCTGCGATGTGCTCGTTCTCGACGCGCAGCAAGCCGCGATCCGAGGCAACCCACATGATGCCCCGCTCATCCTCATGGAAGCCGAACATGTCTTGCGCATCGATGCCGCTCGGAAGCTTGAGCGCGCGAAAGCCTTCGCCTGCAGAGACCGCAATCCCGTTCGCCGTTCCTACCCAGATGCGGCCATCGCGTGCCTCGGTCAGCGCCATGACGAACAAGCGCGGCAGCCCTTGTTCGAGACCGAGCGACACGATTTCGTCGCCGCGAATGCGCGACAAGCCGAGTGAGGTTCCAACCCACACGGTGCCGTCCCGGGCTTCGACTACCGCCCGCACCTGGTTGTCCGCCAGGCCCTCCGACTCCGTCCAGCGGCGAACCACTTCGCCATCGCGAAAGCGCATCAATCCATCGGCGTAGGTGCCGATCCAGAGGCCGCCATCGCGCGCGCGCGCCAGCCCCAGAATTGATTCCTTGGGCAATCCCGATGAGGCCGCCAGTGGCGCCATGCTGCCGGGCGGAATCGCCGACAGTCCGCGACTGGTGCCTATCCAAAGCGTGCCGTCCGCGCTTTCGAGCATGGTGCGCACGTAGTCGTCCGGCAACCCATGGTCGGTCGTCCATGTGCTGAACGGTGTGTCGCGCATGCGCATCAGGCCGGCACTGGTGCCTACCCAGAGTGAGTCCTCGCGATCGCGGAATAACGCCGTGATTCGATTGTTTGGCAACGTGCGCAGGTTGCGGAATCGATCAATCGATCCTCCCGCGACAGATATCACGCCTTCGTTGACGGTGCCGAAAGTCGCGCGGTTCGCGGCCTCGGGCAACACAGTGGTCGTGACTTCGCGCAGATCCTCTGGCGTGATCCGCTCGAAACGGTCGCTCCCTTCGCGGCGGACAAAACCGCCGACTTGCGTGGCGACCCAGATCGCACCGTCGCTCGCGACGTGGATGTCGTTAACGTTGGTTTTCGGCAGTCCCTCGTTGGCTCGAAGCGTCTCGATCCCGTCGTCGGAGATTCGGGCCACGCCGAGCGCCGACGCGACCCAGATCGCTCCGTCGTCGGCCTCGGCAAGATCGAACTGCACGTCGCTGGTCAGGCCATCGGTCTGGTCGAAATGGCGCACGCCGCGCGCGTCGATGCGATCGACGCCAGCACTTTCCGTGGCGACCCAGATGCGCCCGCGACGGTCCTCGATGGCAGACATGACCTCATCCGAGATGAGCCCCTGGGCGGTGCGCCAGGATCGCCAGCGACCTTGCGGATCAATCGCGTTCACGCCGCCGCGCGATGTTCCGATGAGCACTCCGCCGTCCCGCATGACATGCAGGCTGCGTGCACCGTTGTCGGCAAGCGCAGGCGTGTTGCTGCGGTCGAACACGCGAAATCGAACGCCGTTGTAGCGGGCCACTCCTTCCCAGGTGGCGAACCAGAGATACCCGTCCGGGGTCTGCTCGATCGCATTGACCTGGTTGTGCGGCAGACCATTGCGCGTCGTCCACACTTCGCGTGAGAGCTCTGACAAGGGCTCGATTCGCTGGACGGGCGAAACGGCGCGTGGTTTGGCAACAGCATTCGGATCGGCCTCTGCGCTTGTCACTGCAAGGATCAGGAAGACAAGTGTTGCTCCACGCAACGCGCGCCATCTGAACGCAAAGTTTGCAAGAGCGGCGGTCATGTCAACGCGCGCCACCCAACGGTCCCATGAAGCGTCGGTAGTAGCGCAACTCGTCAAGCGATTCGCGTACATCGGCGAGCGCTGTGTGCGCGCCTGTTTTTTGCAAGCCGGCGCCGATCGTGGGTGCCCAGCGCCGTGCCAGCTCCTTGACTGTGCTCACGTCCACCTGTCGATAGTGAAAGTACCGCTCCAGTTCAGGCATGTAACGCCGCAGGAATCGCCGGTCGTGCCCTATCGAATTGCCGCAGATGGGCGAGACGCCGGCTTGCACCCACTGCCGCAGGAAATCGAGCGTCTGACTTTCGGCAGCGCTCTGGTCGACGCCGTGATCCTGCGAGCGTTGCCAGAGTCCGCTCGCGCGATGATGCTTGCGATTCCAGTCGTCCATTGCCTCGAGTCGCGCAAGCGGCTGCGCGATGGCAAGTTCAGGGCCTTCGGAAAGCACGGTGAGATCGCCGTCGGTGACGAGCGTCGCGATTTCGAGAATTCGATCCTGATCAGGATCAAGGCCCGTCATTTCAAGATCGATCCAGATCATTCGCTGCGCGGCTGGATCGATGACGGCCATGAGGTCTGCGCGATAATTGCGAAACCTGATGATAAGGCAGCATGAGCCGCGTCGCGCGGCCGGACAATCTGGTTACAAATGGGAAACAGTTGCCGGAATGGAGCGCGGACCGGCTCGGGTTCGCGGTCGACCACGCGCGCAGCCCCAAGCCACCCAGGGGTCAGTCTGAGAAGCCGGCGTCGGTGTCCGAAGTTGCCGTGTTCGACCGCCCGCGCCGCGCCCGGAAGTAGTCGCGCAGACGCGTGCCAGCTTCCTCGGCGAGCACGCCGTTCGACAGCGCAACGCGGTGGTTGTGCCGGGGATCAGCGAGCAAATCGAAGACGCTGCCGCACGCGCCCGTTTTCGGGTCGGCGGCGGCGTACACCACGCGCGCGATGCGCGCGTGCACTATCGCCATCGCGCACATGGCGCAAGGCTCCAACGTCACGTACAGCGTGCAGCCGACGAGTCGGTGGTTGCCCACCGCGCGGCCCGCTGCTCGCAGCGCGACGATTTCTGCGTGCGCGCTGGGATCATGGTCAATGATGTTGCGATTCGAGCCTTCGCCGATGACGCCTCCATCCGGTCCAATTACCACCGCCCCCACCGGAATTTCGTCGAGTTCGCGCTCGGCGCGATCGGCCAGCGCCAGCGCGGCGCGCATCCAGCCTTCGTCTGCTGTCATCGGCACTGTAGACAACGAGCAGATTTGGCCCATCGGCACGCGGCTTTGCGGCGCTTTCCAAATCGGGGGACGATCCCGGTCATGGGGCCGCTATTCCCATTCGATGGTGGCAGGAGGTTTGCCGCTGATGTCGTAGACGACGCGCGAGACGTTGCGCAGTTCGTTGATGATGCGGCGCGAAACCAGGTCGAGAAAATCATATGGGAGATGTGCCCATTGCGCAGTCATGAAGTCGATAGTCTCCACCGCGCGCAACGCGATCACCCATTCGTAGGCACGCGCGTCACCGACCACGCCCACCGAGCGCACCGGCAGGAACACCGCGAACGCCTGACTGACCCGGTCGTAAAGGTCGGCGCGGCGCAGCTCCTCGATGAAGATCGCGTCGGCGCGCGCCAGCAACTCCGCGTACTCGGGTTTGACCTCGCCGAGGATGCGCACGCCCAGGCCCGGGCCGGGAAACGGATGGCGATACACCATCTCGCGCGGAAGCCCAAGTTCGACGCCGAGGCGGCGCACTTCATCCTTGAACAGTTCGCGCAAAGGCTCGATGAGGCCGAGCTGCATCGTCTCCGGCAAGCCGGCGACGTTGTGATGGCTCTTGATAACGTGAGCCTTGCCCGTGCGGCTGCCCGCCGACTCGATCACGTCGGGATAAATAGTGCCTTGCGCCAGCCAGCGTGCATCGGTCAGATGTGCCGCCTGCTCCTCGAAAATCTCGACGAACAGGCGACCGATGATCTTGCGCTTCGCTTCCGGATCGGCAACGCCATCAAGCGCCGCGAAGTAACGATCGCGCGCATCGACGCGAATCACGCGAACGCCAAGATGCTCGGCAAACGTGGCCATTACCTGATCGCCTTCCTGCCAGCGCAGCAGGCCGGTATCGACGAACACGCAGGTAAGCTGATCGCCGATGGCGCGATGCAGGAGCGCGGCAACAACCGAGGAATCAACACCACCGGAGAGTCCCAGCAGCACATGGTCGCCGCCGACCTGCGCGCGCACGCGTGCGGTTTGATCCTCGACGATATGCGCCGCCGTCCATAACGCAGCGCAACCGCAGATATCGAGCACGAACCGGCGCAGAATCGTTTCGCCGGAAACGGTGTGGGTCACCTCGGGATGAAACTGCAGACCGTAACGACGCGTGGAGTCGTCGGCCATTGCCGCGATCGGCAGCGAATCCGTGCGCGCGACGGTCTTGAACCCGGGCGGCAACTCGGTGACGCGATCGCCGTGGCTCATCCAGACATCGAGTCGACGTTCGCCCTCACTTCGATCGGTCAGGCGGTCGAGCAGCGCGTTGGGGGCAGTCAGCTCCACCTCGGCGTAACCGAATTCGCCCGCATGACCGCCTTCGACCTTGCCGCCAAGTTGCATGGCCAGCGTCTGCATTCCGTAGCAGATGCCCAGAATGGGCACCGTCGCATCGAGTGCCTGTTGGGGCGCGCGCGGCGAATTCGGCAACGTGGACGATTCCGGACCGCCGGAGAAAATAATTCCTTTGGGCGCGAACGCCGCGATCTCGCGTGGATCGTGATCCCACGCCCAGATCTCGCAGTACACGCCGATCTCGCGAATGCGACGCGCGATCAGCTGCGTGTACTGCGCACCGAAATCGAGGATGAGGATCTTGTCGCCGTGAATGTCGGTCATGGAAAGATCTCAACTCGTGCGGTAATTGGGCGGTTCCTTGGTGATCTGGACATCGTGCACGTGGCTTTCGCGTATGCCGGCATTGCTGACGCGCACAAACACAGGTCGCGTGCGCATCTCCTCGATAGTGGCGCAGCCGACATAGCCCATCGACGCGCGCAAGCCACCCGCGAGCTGGTGCACGACATTGCGCAGTGGTCCGCGATACGGCACGCGTCCTTCGATACCTTCCGGCACCAGTTTGTCGGCGTCGCTCGCGTCCTGGAAGTAGCGATCCTTGCTGCCGTCCTGCATGGCGCCGAGCGAACCCATGCCGCGATAGCTCTTGTAGCTGCGGCCCTGGAACAATTCGACCTCGCCCGGCGCTTCTTCGGTGCCCGCAAAGAGACCGCCGATCATGACGGTGCTCGCGCCTGCCGCAATGGCCTTGGCGATGTCGCCGGAATAACGGATGCCGCCATCGGCGATCAATGGAATGCGGTCCTGCAACGCGTCGGCCACCATCGAGATGGCGGTGATCTGCGGTACGCCCACTCCCGCCACGATGCGCGTCGTGCAGATGGAGCCGGGTCCGACACCGACTTTCACCGCATCGGCGCCTGCGTCGAGCAGCGCGAGTGCGGCGTCGCCGGTGACTATATTGCCGCCGACTACATCGACGTGCGGAAACTGTTTTTTCACCCACGCGACGCGGTCGATCACACCTTGCGCATGACCGTGCGCGGTGTCGACGATGATTACGTCCACGCCCGCTTCGACCAGCGCTTCCACGCGTGCTTGTGTGTCGCCGCCCACGCCGACCGCTGCACCGACGGTGAGTCGTTCGCGTTGATCCTTGGCTGCGAACGGATTCTCGCGCGACTTCTGGATGTCCTTGACGGTGATGAGCCCGCGCAGGCGGAACGCCTCGTCGACCACCAACACTTTTTCGATGCGGTGGCGATGCAGCAGGCCGATCACTTCCTCGTCGCTCGCGTCTTCGCCAACGGTGACGAGGCGATCCTCGCCAGTCATGACATTGCGCACGGGATCGTCGAGGCGCGTCTCGAACCGGAGGTCACGGCTGGTGACGATGCCAACCAGACGACCCGCATCGACCACGGGTACGCCCGAAATATTGCGTGCTCGCGTGAGCTCTAGAACCTCGCGAATCGACGCGTCGGGTCCGACGGTGAACGGATCGCGGATCACGCCCGCTTCGAAAATCTTGACCATGCGAACCTGCGCCGCCTGGCGCTCGAGGGTCAGGTTCTTGTGCACGATGCCGACGCCGCCGTACTGGGCCATCGCCACCGCCAGACGCGCTTCTGTAACCGTATCCATGGCCGCCGACACGATCGGTACGTTGAGCTGGATGCGCCGCGTGAGACGCGATTCGAGATTCACGTCTTTGGGTAGCACCACGGAATGCGCGGGTACCAGCGAGACGTCGTCGAA
>JBKJND010000049.1:0-4639 GCA_046596095.1 Ahniellaceae bacterium
CGAGATGCACGGTACGGCCCGCGACAATCCCAACGCGCCGATCATGCCCGCCGTCGCCAAGGATTTGACGGATCTCGAGATTGGCGCGCTTGCGACTTACGTCGAGGGCCTGCACTCATTTGATCCGAACGCGGCGGTAGCCGCGTTGACGCCGTCGGCCGCGACCAGCAAGGAACCTCTCTCCGCGCCGCCCGCGACGACCGCGCCGGGCGCAGCAACGATTGACTCCGCCGCCGCTCCCGGCGCTGCAGCGCCTGCATCACCGAACGCGGCGCCGCAGACACCTGCTGGCACCGATTCGGGCGACGCGAGCCAACCCGACGCGAACTGAACCGCCCGTGCGAGGTCTCAGGGGGCCGTTGCCCAGTTCGCAACGGCCACCCAGTCGGTGAATTCGAGAGGTGACAACGAACATGATGATTCGTCGTGGAAAAACTTTGGCTGCACTGGTGTGCGTGCTCCTGGCGAGCGCGTGCGATGGTGGAGACGCGGCATCGACCTCATTGCCCCCAGCCGCGGCGACGCCGACGCCCGCAGCAATCGCCACGGCAGAGCCGAGCGTCAATTCCGCGTCTTCGTTTGCCGAGCTGGTGGCGGGGACAGATTATGAGCTCGTCGATCCCGCTCCACCCAGAGCCAACAGCGACACGCCCATCGCGGTGGCCGAAGCATTTTCGTACGCCTGCTCGCACTGCGCGCACTTTGAACCGCACCTCGCGGCCTGGGTAGCGAAGCTGCCGCCAGACGTTGCATTTGAAGCCGTGCCGATGCCACTGAGCGACGTCGGCACAGAATTCGCGCGCGCCCACTACGCCGCCGCCGATCTGGGTCTCACGGCGCGCACGCATGCCGCGTTGTTCGAGGCGATCCACACGCAAGGCGCGCGTATCGACAGCGTGGATGCCCTCGTTCAATGGTTCGCCGACAACAGCGAAGTCGAGGCTGCAACGTTTCGCGCTGCGATGACCTCGTCCGGTACCGACGCTCGCATCGAGGGCGCACGAGCGCGCGCGCAGCGTTGGGGTGTCGAGTCGACGCCGACGCTGATCATCGACGACCGCTATAGAGTGCCTGGCTTCTCCAATGCCGAGGGCGGATTTGCGCGCACGCTGGCAGTGACAGACCTGTTGCTCGCCGAGGTGCGCAAATTGCGCACACCTTCTCCCTGAGGTTACGCGCAGCGCGGATTCAGTCCGCCACCCGCACACTTAACCTCAACGCCCTCAATTCCCTGTCTTGAATCACCATTACGGAGCCGATCCCATGAAGAAATTTGCAGCGATGCTGTTGTGCGGACTACTGATGGCGCCCGTGACGTTTGCGCAGAATATGGTGGAGCGCTTTTCCGCCGGGCAGCATTATTTCCCGATCGTGCCAGCGGTTCCCACAACCTTGCCTGCGGGCAAGGTTGAAGTCGTCGAGGCGTTTTCGTACGCCTGCATCCACTGCGCGCATTTCAATCCCAGCCTTGAAACCTGGAAGAAGACCAAGCCCGCAGCCGCGCAACTGGTGCTGCTGCCGGTGGTGTTCAATCCAAGCTGGGAAGCGTTGGCACGCGCCTTCTATGCCGCCGAAGCGCTTGGCGCGCTTCCGAAGACGCACGCGAAGATGTTCAACGCCATCTTCATCGAGAAGAAGGAGTTCCGCACGATCGAGGACATCGCCAAGTGGTACGCGACGCAGGGCGTGAATGAAGCAAAGTTCCTGGCGACCGCGAAATCGTTTGGCGTCAACGCCAAGATCAAACGCTCCATCGATCTGGTGCGGCGCTATCAAGTCGACGGCACCCCGAGCGTGGTGGTCGCAGGCAAATACCGCATCACCGGCGCATCGGCTGGCGATTACGAGAGCCTGTGGCGGATCGTCGATTTCCTGATCGCCAAGGAGATCGCGGAGCGACCAGTGGCCACAGCGCGGAAGTAACCGTGACTGCGACGGCGGGTTAGCGCATCCGCGCCACCGCCTGCGTCGCCACGCGGCATGCAAGCCCCCATAAAAACCAGCGTGCGCAAGCCCGCCCGGCGACTGCGCCTGGCGAGCTTCAACATCCAGGCCGGCGCCAACGTGCGCAATTTTCGCGAGTACGTGACGCGCGGCTGGCAGCACGTGTTGCCGCATCACACCAAGCGCACCAACCTCAAACTCATCGCGGGCGCGCTGGTCCCGTTCGACATCGTCGGTCTGCAGGAAGCCGACGCCGGCAGCTTGCGTTCGAGTTTCGACAACCAGACGGAAGTGCTCGCCGAAACGGCGGAGTTTCCGTTCTGGACGCATCAGTCGAATCGCCGCATGGCGGGCGTCGCCGAGTCGAGCAATGGCGTGTTGTCGCGACTTGAGCCCTCCGCGGTGTACGACCACAAGCTGCCGGGCCGCATCGGCGGTCGTGGTGTTCTCGAAGTGCGATACGGCAACGTCGCCGACGGCCTGCACGTGTTTGTCGCACACCTTTCACTGACGCCAGCGGCGCGCCGTATCCAGCTCGCGTTTATCGCGGAGCTGCTGGAGGAAGCGCCGCACGCAGTGTTGATGGGCGATCTCAACTGCACGGTGGACAGCCCGGAAATGTGCTGGCTGTTCGATCACAGCGCGCTGTGCGTGCCAAGCGACACGGCGCCGTCCACGTTTCCAAGCTGGCAACCGCAGCGCGCGATCGACCATATCCTGGTGTCGCCGAACCTGCGTCCGCGCAAACTGCGCGCGCTGCCGATCGACGTGTCGGATCACCTGCCCCTGGCAGTCGATATCCTGCTGCCCGCGCGCTGCTCCATAAACACCACGGCTGTTGCCGGCTGATTTCGCCCCGCATGACTTTTTTCCATCCGTCATTCCCGCGCAGGCGGGACTGTGAAGGCAGCATGCCGCAACGAACATTCGCGCAACGAACGGCCCGACAGGCGCGCGGCACGAGCCGCGCGTCATCCAGCAGCTTGCCGTTGACGGGCTTCCTGTTGCGTTCACTGCGCGAGTCACTGCTCGGGTTGTCGATGCTGGCCGCAAGCATCGGCGCCGTGCATGCCGAACCCAGCGCCGCGCAACGCCAACTCTTCGCCGATCTCGAGCGCGCCGCGCACGCGGATCCCGAGGGCGCGTGGCGCATGCGCGCGGAGCCGCTGCGCGATTACCCGCTCTGGCCCTACGTCGAGTACGCGGCGCTCAGCGCCCGGCCCAAAACCGTCCCCGCACAACAGGTCCACGCATTCCTCAAGTTGCGCAGCGACTCGCCACTGGCAATGCGCCTGCGCCGCACGATGCTCGACACCTGGGCTTCGCAGCAACGCTGGCAAGACGTCGAGAGCCTCGACCATTCCGACCTCGGCGAACGCGGCGACTGCCACGTCTACGCTGCCGCGATCGCGCGCAATGAAGCCTCCGATGCGCTCGCGACGCGCATGCTCGCAACATGGTCCGAGCCGCACGTGCTCGTGCCCGCGTGCGATCCGATGCAGCGTTTCCTCGATCTCGAACGCCGCATCACGCCGGAGCTCGTCGACGCGCGACTCGCCGCATCGATCGAGGCGGGGATGGCCGGCGTCGTGCAACAACTGTCGACACGCGTCGCGCCGCCGCGATCGCAGGAACTCGCGCGGCTCGCGCGCGCGATGCAGAATCCGACCAACGAACTCGCCAACGCCGCCGGGTGGCCCGATACCGCAGCCAACCGTCTCGCTGCGAGTTACGGTATCGCCGCACTCGCCAAGCGCGACAGCGATCGCGCGATCGCGCGCTGGCGTGAGCTCGAACCCGTATTCAAGTGGCAGGAGTCGGAACGCGGCCGCGCACTCGCGGGTATCGCCTTGTGGCGCACGGCAAGTTATCTACCCGATGCCGCAACATGGCTCGCGCGCGTGCCCGACGTCTCGCGCACCGATCAGTTGCGCGAATGGCAACTGCGTGAAGCGCAGTCGCGCGGCGATCACAAGGCCAGCATCGCCGCGTTTGCCGCGATGACCGAAACGCAGCGTATCGATCCGCGCTTTCGCTACGCGCAGGCGCGCGCGTTCGAACTCGCGGGCGAGCGCGACGCAGCGCAGAAGGCATTCCTCGCGCTCGCGACCGAGCCGACCTATCACGGCTTTCTCGCCGCAGACCGCGCCGGTGTCGACTATCGACTGTGCCCGTTGGAAGCGCCCACCGACGCCGCGATTCGCGGCGCGGTCGCGAGCAAGGTCGGACTTGTACGCGCGTTCGAACTCCATGCGATCCACCGTCAGACCGATGCGCGCGGCGAATTCGATTTCGCGTTGCGGAACGCGGAGCCCGCGCTGCGCCGCGCCGCCGTCGCGCGCGCCATCGCACTTGAGTGGTACGACCGCGGGCCGTTTACGCTCACTGCGGGCGAGGATCTGCGCTACTACGCGCTGCGCTTTCCAATTGCCGAGCGCAAGCTCCTCACCGAGCAGACGCGCGCGCGGAGCGTCGATCTCGCGTGGGTCTACAGCCTCATCCGCGCCGAAAGCGCGTGGATCGCCGACGCCGTGTCGCACGCCAATGCGCACGGACTCATGCAGCTCCTGCCCGGCACCGCGCAAAGCGTCGCGCGCCGTCAAGGCATCGCGTATCCCGGCGTCGGCGCACTGACTTCGCAGCCGCGACTCAACCTCACGCTAGGCACGCACCACATCGCCGACGAACTCGCGCG
>JBKJND010000266.1:0-8383 GCA_046596095.1 Ahniellaceae bacterium
CCCGAACCGGCCGCCACGTGCATTGGATCCGAATCGGCCACCGCGCGCAGGCATGCCCCCGCGTCCCGCGCGCAGCGGTGCCCCTCGACCGCCGCGCGGAAGCGATCACGCAGATCAGCCACCTCGCAGCTTCGATCCCGCGCGCTCAGGTCCGCCACGACCGCCGCGCGGAGGCGACCACGCAGATCAGCCACCTCGCAACTTCGATCCTGCGCGTCCTGCCCGCGCATTCGATGCCAACCGTCCGCCGCGCCCCTTCGATCCGAATCGCGCGCCACAACGCGCGCGCCCCGGCGCGAACCGTGGCGGATTTGCCGCGCGCTCTGGCGCAAGCGGCGAGCATGATGGCAATCGCGAGCGTGGAAATCCTGCGGAACGACGCACGTGGTCAGCCGGCGCGCCGCCCAACCGCGGTGTGCGACCAGGGGCACCGAGCTCGCCCTACGGTTTTCCGTCCGATCACGCGTACGCCCAGCGGGCGCACGGCAATCAACGCGACGATTTGGGCAACCGCAAACCCGATGGCAATCGCGGTGAGGACCGTCGCGGTTCGCCGCCTCTCGGCAACGCACCGCCGCGCGGACCGCGCGCTCCGCAACAAGGCAACGAAGATCGCGGCAATCGGACCGGCGCACCGGCCGGTCGCGGACGTCGTCCTGGTGGACCACCCAGGCGCGGCCCTGTCTAACGCGCGGTTCTTCCGACTTTGCCGCAGGTCGGCGGAACCGACCTGACCTGAAGAAAGTGTTCGTTGTAGGTCAGGTCGCTACAGCGACCTGACACAAGCCACGATTGAGGGACCTCAGTCGAGGTCGAGCGCGCTCTTGATGCCTTCGCGGCGACGCGACTCTTTGGCGTCGTATTCCGCTTTGCAGCCCGAACTCTTTTCGACCATGACGCAGGTCAGGTAATCGCTCGCTTCGACCAGCGCAGCGCGAATGGACTTGCCCGCCGGCGTGTTCTTGTAGTTGTCGAGCGTGCCGCCGAACCCACCGCGGTAGAGACCAAGGCTGATGCCACCGCCTTTGCTGGTGCCTTCAACCGTACGCACGTGCGCGATCTCGCCGGTGCTGGAATCGATCACCCGGAGGTCGATCGCGAGGTACGCCTTTTCCGATTTGCCCCCAACTGAAATGCCGCCAAACGACAGACCGCCGCCGGTACCCGCCGTGCTTTCCTCGTAGGCCGTCACGGTGCCGGCAATGAGGTATTGCGCGCCCACCAGCTTGCCGAACTTTGCACCAGTTGCGGGATCGACGCGTCCCGACATGGCGAGATCCTGCTCCGACATCACCGACTCGAGCTTGGTGCGCTCGAGTACGCGGAAGTCGCCAGTGGCGGCCAGTTCGTTGGACAGCATGCCAGACAGCTCCCAGCCTACCCCGCCTTTCCACCAGGCAGCGCCCGACTCGTTCTTGAATTCGATAACCGCGATCACCGGCTTTTCCTGTGCCACGACCACCGGCGCCAGCATCGAGGCCGCCAGTGCGAGACACACCCCCTTCAACATCGCTTTCATGACCTACCCCTCTTGTTTGGTTTGACAAGAATACGAGGAAACGGTCGCCGCGGTGCCATTCGCCGCGCACACAGCAAACCGGCCGCACTGGGCGGCCGGTCGCTTGTAGCTCACAAACACCAAACTTCAGTCTGCGGCGTCCTGCACTTCTTCACCGGCTTTTTCGACATCCTTGCCGGCGCCTTCGATGGTGTTGCACGCGCTCAGAGCAAACGCCGCGAGCAGCGCAGCAAGAATCAATTTCGACAATGACTTGTTCTGCATTTTGAAGCCTCCTGATCAAGTGGTGACCCTCATCGGGTCGCAACGTTTCCGTCGGCCTTGCCGGACGAGCGGAATTTCGCGGTTAAGGACCTTGTCGGTCCCGGTCAATCCTTGGCTTCGTTTGCCTCTTCCTGAATCTCTTCGCCTGCGGCTTCCGCATCCTTGCCCACGCCTTCGACCGTGTTGCAAGCCGACAACGCAAACGCAGCCACCAACGCGGCCAACATTAAGCGAGCAAGTGTTTTCTGATTCTGCATGGCGCACCCCTTCTGACGAAAGTGAACGGAATCTAGCACAAGGTTTGCGGGCCCGAGGAGGGTCTCGATCATCTGTAATCCATCAGTTTAAGCGGCGGTCACTCTGCCGAGCACCGCAGAGGGCTAGCTACGCAGGCGAATCGTCGATCAGTTCGAAGCGGTCGGCGTCCATCCACGCCGGGAATCGGGCGCGATGCATCGCCAGCGTTGCCCCGTCAAGGTCAGCCAGTCCAACCTGGGCCGCCGAGTCCAGCTCGCGCAGCGGCTCGCCGAGAAAATCAATGGCGGCGCTGTCGCCGGCATACTCGATGCCGTTGCCGTCCAGTCCTGCGCGATTCACCCCAATGACGTAGCAAAGATTCTCGACGGCCCGCGCGCGCAGCAGGACTCGCCATGCAGTGCGGCGTGGCTGTGGCCAGTTGGCTACGTACAGCAACAGATCGAAGTCCATGCGACCGTCGTCGCCTTGCAGATTGCGCGAGAAGACCGGAAACCGGAGGTCGTAGCAGACCATCGGGCAGATGCGCCAATCACGCCATTCGACGATGAGTCGATCCTTGCCCGCTGCATAGCGTGTGTGCTCGCCCGCCATTCGGAACAAATGACGCTTGTCGTAGACGCCTTCGAGTCCCTGCGGTGTCGCCCACAGCAGACGGTTGAACACTCGTTCGCCATCGCGCACCGCCATGCTGCCGACCACTGCAGCGTCGATTTCACCAGCGATTGCGAGCAGCCAGGCAACGCTTTCATCGTGCATGGTCTCTGCGTTTTTCACCGCCTCGTTGCTGAAACCGGAGGTGAATGTTTCGGGCAGCACGACCAGATCGACCTTGCCCTTGAGCGGTCGGACCAGGGAACCGTAGTACTCGCGGTTGGCGGCAGCGTCGTGCCACACGGTGTTGCCTTGAACCAGTGCCGTTCTCAGATCGCGCATAGTCTTTCCGCCGCAGCTTCGAGCGTAGCGTCGGTCTTGGCGAAACAAAAGCGGATGAGGCGCTGCCCGGCCGGTGCCTCGGCGTAAAACGCCGACAGGGGGATTGCCGCGACCCCGACTTCCCGCGTCAGCCACTCGCAAAACTCCGCGTCTCCGATTTCGCTGATTGCCGAGTAATCGGCAAGCTGAAAATAGCCACCGGCCACCGGCGTCAGGCTGAAGCGGGACGGCGCCAGCAACGCGCGAAACCGATCGCGCTTGGTCGCGTAAAACGCGGGCAACTCCTGATCGTGCTGCGGCAGCGCATCGAGCACCTCGGCGAACGCGAATTGCGCAGGCGTGAAGGTGCAGAACGTCAGGTACTGGTGCACTTTGCGGAATTCGACGGTAAGCGCGGCAGGCGCAATGCAGTAGCCGACCTTCCAGCCGGTGCAGTGCCATGTCTTGCCGAAACTGGAAATGACGAACGTGCGCGCCGCCAACGCGGCGTGGGTCAATGCGCTGGCGTGCGCGATGCCATCGAAGATGATGTGCTCGTAGACCTCGTCGGACAACACCAGCAGATCGTGACGCTCGGCTAATGCTGCGAGGGCATCGAGATCGGATCTTCCGATCACGGCGCCGGTTGGATTGTGCGGCGAGTTGATCATGATGAGGCGCGTGCGCGACGACACCGCCGCAGCGACGCGCTGCCAGTCGATGGCAAAATCCGGGGTGCGCAGCGGCACGTGCACTGCCCGGCCGCCCGCGAGTTCGATGGCGGGTTCATAGCAGTCGTAGCAGGGATCGAGCACGATCACTTCGTCGCCCTGCGAGATCACTGCGGCAATCGCGGCGAAGATCGCTTCGGTGGCGCCGGAAGTAACGGTAATTTCGCTCGCCGGATCGACGCTCACACCGTAGCAGCGCGAAATCTTGCGCGCGATGGCTTCGCGCAGCGGCGCGATGCCCGGCATCGGCGAGTACTGGTTGCGGCCTTCCGCCATAGCGCGCGCCAACGCCTCGCGAAGCTCAGGCGGCCCGTCGAAATCGGGAAATCCCTGACCGAGGTTGACCGCGCCGTGCTGCGCCGCCAGCTGCGACATCACGGTGAATATCGTGGTGCCCACACGGGGCAATTTTGATTTCAAGAGCATGGTGGTTCCGCAATTGGAGTCCCGACCGATGCTAACCCACTCACCGCATCTTGGTCGTGCGCAGCGACAGCATGCTCGGTGGCGCACGGAACTGTTCGGCCGACGCGAGGTGCCAGAACATCTTGAAGACCGCGTGATCGGGTGTGCCGCCGACGAGTTCGCCAGGTTGCACGAAGTGGTACAGCGACGCCAGCGAGCGCACCTCATTCACCGACATGCGCCGGATTACGTGTTCCGGCCCGAGTTGATCGGGATGATCGAGACCCGCAGCTTCGAGCAATTCGTGCAGCGCGCGCAGCGTGTTGCGATGGTAGTTGGCAACACGTGTGGCCTTGTCCTCGACCACCAGCGCCCGATAGCGCTTGGGGTCCTGAGTGGTTACGCCGGTCGGGCACGTGCCCGTGTGGCAGGTCTGCGCCTGGATGCAGCCGATCGCGAACATGAAGGCACGCGCCGCATTGCACCAGTCGGCACCCAGCGCGATCGTGCGCGCGATGTCGAACGCGGACACAACCTTGCCGGCGGCTCCGATGCGAACGCGGCCGCGCAGATTGAGACCAACCAGCGTGTTGTGCACCAGCAGCAAGGCTTCGCGTAGTGGCGCGCCCACGTGATCGATGAATTCGACCGGCGCTGCGCCCGTGCCGCCCTCGGCGCCGTCGACCACGATGAAATCCGGCGTGATGCCGGTGACCACCATGGCCTTGGCGACCGCGAACCATTCCCACGGATGACCGATGGCGAGCTTGAAACCGACCGGCTTGCCGCCGGACAGCCCGCGCAGCGTCGCAATGAACTCCATCATCTCGATCGGTGTTGAAAATGCCGGATGCGACGGTGGTGAGACGCAATCGAAGCCCATCGGCACGCCCCGCGCGGCGGAGATTTCGGGTGACACCTTGGCCGCTGGCAGTATCCCGCCGTGACCAGGCTTGGCGCCCTGAGACATCTTGAGCTCGATCATGCGCACCTGCGGCAGGCATGCGTTATCGCGGAAACGCTCGGGACTGAAGCTGCCATCGTCGTTGCGGCAACCGAAATAACCGCTGCCCACGTTCCACACCAGATCTCCGCCGGGCTCCTTGTGGAAACGCGAGATCGAGCCCTCGCCCGTGTCGTGGAAAAAGCCGCCGCGTTTGGCGCCGGTGTTCAAGGCCAGGATTGCGTTGGGCGACAACGCGCCGTAGCTCATGGCGGAAATGTTGAACACACTGGCCGAGTAAGGCTGCGTGCAATCGGCGCCGCCGATCTGCACGCGAAAGTCGTGACTTGGAATGTGCGTCGGCCGCATCGAGTGGTTGATCCATTCGTAGCCGGGCTCATACACCTGACCCATCGTGCCGAAGGGACGCGTGTCCAGCTGATTCTTGGCGCGCTGATAAACCAGCGCGCGCTGCTGGCGCGAGAACGGAATCTCCTCGACGTCCGACTCGACGAAGTACTGCCTGATCTCTGGCCGGATCGTCTCGAACAAAAACCGAAAATGCGAAAGCAGGGGATAGTTGCGCCGGATCGACTGCTTGACCTGGGTCACGTCGCGCACGCCGACCACCGTCAGGAACGCGGTGGCTCCAAACAACAGGAAACTGGCAGGAGAGTAGGAACCGCGGGCCAGAAGAACAGCGCTGACGAGGAATAGCGCCACCACGATCGCGAACGCGAAATAGCGGGTCGGCAAGAATTTCGCAGCCATGTGTCCCCTCCCCTGACGGTCGAGGATTGTGCCACGCAGCGCTGCCGTCTCGGCCAACTATCTTGCGATGAATCGCCTACCGTGCCAAAAAAGAGGCCGCCTGAAAAGGCGGCCTCTCATCGTGTCAGCTATTACTCGCGATCAACGGATTACGTTGCCATTGCGATTGACGCGCACGCTGCGGCCCGGGTGATACGCGAGACGCGTGCTGCGCACGTCGCCTGCCCACCGGTAGTCCACACGATACGCGGTGTCTGCGCAGTGGCGGTTGTCGCGATTGTCGTATCGGCGACCGTTGTTGTTGTTGCGATCGACCTTGCCACCGATGACGGCACCGGCTACGGCACCACCGACGGTTGCGGCAGTACGACCGTTACCGCTGCCAATCTGATTGCCCACAAGACCACCGACGATTGCGCCGACGATCTTGCCGTCCGTATCGCTGTCACGCTCGTTACGGCCGTCATGGCGACAGTCGTTGTCACCAACCTGCGTGACTCTCACGACATCGGCGTACTCGGCAGCGCTCACGGCCAAGGGCGCAATTACCAGCGCCAGCGCTGCGGCCAGCAGTCGGATGTTGCGATTGCGATTGAATGCGTTGCTCATCGTGCTCTCCGGTAAAAGCAGGCAGGATTGCCCGCGACTCTCCGCCAGCATTGCAACAAGTTGCGGCTGAACGACGCGGGAGTTTTGCCCAGAGCGGCTAACGCTGTTCAGCCGGCTGTTCGATTTGCAGGAACGGAATTGCGCCCGCCGTCACACCCGGCAACTTGCCGTCCCACTTCTCGATCGCGCGCAACTGCGCTTCAACGCGGCGCAGCTCGATCAATTCCGGACTGATGACCTCGCGCTGAAGACGCAGCGCCATGGCTTGCGCTTCCGCGTTCAACTTCTGCGATTCCGCTTCGGCGCGCGCCTGGGCAATACGCTGCTCCGCCTCGACCTTGATGCGCTCGAGATCGCGCTCGGCCTTGAGCTTTTGCTGCTCGGCCACCGTCTTGGCTTCAATGGCGTGCGCAAAGCTCTCGGAAAACTGGAAATTCGTGATTGCAAACTCGTCGACGATGATGTCGTGGCGAAGCAGCCGCACACGCAGCAGATCGCGGATCGCTTCCGCCACTTCGGGTCGCTTGGTCACCAGCTGTTCGGCGGTGTAGCGCGCGGAAATGGCTTTCATGGCTTCCTGCACCGCCGGGTCGATTATGCGCGGAGCGATGTTCTCGAAGTCTCCGAGTTGGCGATACACGCGCACGACTTTCGCCGGGTCCACGTGATAGTTGAGCGCCACCTGCGTGGTCACGCGCTGCAGATCGCGCGATGCGGCGTCGCCGTCGGTGACGGTTTTCTCGACCAGTATCGGCATCTTGTAAATGCGTTGCGCCATCGGCATCACGAAATGGATGCCTTCCATCAATGCAGGCTCTTCGGCCTTGCCAAACGTCAACTTCACGCCGCGAAAACCATTTGGCACGATCGCGAATGGCTTGAACACGATGGCAGCGATGAGAATCGCCACACCGATGATGAGCGATCCCCACAGGCTGCGCTTGCCTGCGGTGCCCGGAATTCGCGGGCGCGCGGTGAATACGTTGGACATGATCCGATCCCCTGTAGTGTCATGGCATTCTAGTAAACATGTGCGTGTCGTACGCACTGGACCTGTGGGCTAAACGCGGCGGAACAACTCCATGACGACAGAAAACAATATTCCTCCAGAGCAGCCGTTCGATGGCGAAGAAGGAAAGTTGCTGCCCGTGGTCGGACGCGGCGCACTCGCAGCTTCGATCGTCAACGTGATAGTCGGCGGCGGCATCTTCGTGCTGCCCGCCGCAGTGGCGGTGCATCTCGGCTCCATCGCGCCCATGGCATACCTGCTCGGCGCGCTGGTGATCGTGCCGGTCGCGATCTGCTTTGCGCAGTCCGGCCGGCGCGTGCTGACCACCGGCGGCCCCTATGCCTATGCGGAAAGCGCGTTCGGACCCTTCGCCGGATTTCTGACGGGCATCATGATGTGGCTGGCCAACGTCACCGCCTGCGCGGGCGTCGCGGTCGCGCTGCACGGTCAATTGGCAAGACTTTGGCCGGCGTTCGCAACGCCGTTTGCGCGCACCGCGTTGCTGAGTACAGTTTTCGCGGGATTGTTCGTGTTGAACGCGCGCGGGATGCGGCTGGGCATGCGCGCCATCGTTACGCTCGCCATACTAAAATTGACGCCACTGGTACTGCTGGTAGTCATCGGTGTGTGGTTCATCGATCCGTCGGCGTTGCTGCCCACGCGCAGCGCGCTTGATGCGGTCGAGCCGCACGCCATGGGCGCCGCTTTGGTGCTCGTGATGTTCGCGTATTCGGGCATGGAAACCGCGCTCACGCCCGCAGCGGAAATGCGCGATGCGCGGCGCGACCTGCCGCAAGCCACGCTGTGGGCGACCGCGTTCGTGGTGGTGCTCTATTTCGGCTTGCAGGCCGTTGCGCAGGGACTGCTTGGTCCCGCGCTTGCGGGCGATGCGACTCCGCTCGCGAGTGCCGCCGGACGCCTGCATCCTGCGGCCGCGACCGCATTGCTGGTCACAGCTGCCA
>JBKJND010000392.1:0-10231 GCA_046596095.1 Ahniellaceae bacterium
GCCGCGCGACGCGGTGACATTGGGCGAGTGGTTCGAGTCCAACCATCTGGTCGAGCAGGTGGGTGGTACCCGCTACGTGATGGAGATTGCCGCATCCACACCGAGCGCTGCCAACGTGGTCGCTTATGCCGACATCGTGCGCGAAAAGTCGGTGCTGCGGCAGCTGATCGACGCCGGACACGACATCGCCGGTCACGCTTTCAATCCCGACGGCCGCGACTCGCGCGAACTGATCGAGCACGCCGAGCAGCAGGTCTTCCGCATCGCCGAGACCGGTGCACGCGGCCGTCAGGGTTTCGTATCCGTGCGGCAGGCCACCGTCGATGCGTTCACGCTGCTGCAGCAGCGCTTCGAGCACAAAGGCGCGGTCACCGGAATTTCCACCGGCTTTACCGACCTCGATCACATGACTGCAGGGCTCCAGCCCGGCGATCTCATCATCCTGGCCGCCAGGCCATCGATGGGAAAATGCCTCAGTCACGATGCGGAGATCGTTCTTGATGACGGTTCCATCGAGACAATCCAGAAGCTGTGCGAGCATCGCAGTGGTTCGGTGGGCACCCTCGGCGACGACTATCGGTTGGGTCGCGCGGTTCCGTCGAACTACGTCGACGACGGCATCAAGCCCGTGTTCGAGGTGACGACGCGCCTCGGGCGTCGTGTCGAGACCACGCTCCCGCATCCTTTTCTCACGCTCGATGGATGGAAGCGCCTGGAACAGTTGCGGCCGGGCGATTTCGTCGCGGTGCCGCGCACGCTGCCGGTCTTCGGCTCGCAAACGATGCGCGAGTGCGAGGTCAAACTGCTGGCGTACTTGATCGGCGACGGCGGCCTGACCGGATCGACGCCGCGCTTTACCAACAACAACCCGGAAATCGCCGTCGAATTTGCGGCCGCGGTCGATGTTTTTGGCGGGGTCACCTTGCGTGCCAGCGAATTGCGCCCGGGCAAGGCTGCGTCGTGGCGAATTTCACGCGACGCCGCATCCATTGCAAGTCATCGCGCGTCGTTTGCGCGTGGCTTGGGCGCCGCCATTGCGGTGAGCGGGATGCCTGCGAGGCAAATCGCCGCTGCGGCGGGCGTCAGCCCGGCATCCATCACCCATTGGAGCCAGGGCAGGACCGTGCCGGCACCCTCCGTGTTGGCGCGCGTCTGCGAAGTGCTCGCGGTCGAACCTCAGTCGATTGCGCCGACGGGAACCGACGCTGCTCGCCACAACACGCCCAACTCTCTGAGTCGCTGGCTGGATGATCTTGGTTTGGGCGGCAAAGGCGCGCACGCGAAGCATGTGCCCAAGCCAGTGTTCATGCTTGAACGAAGACTGCTTGCAATGTTCGTCAATCGGCTGTTCGCGACCGATGGATGGGCAACGGTACTGGCGAGCGGACAGTCGCAACTCGGCTATTCAAGCGTCAGCGAACGTCTCGCGCGTCAAGTGCAACACCTACTGCTGCGTTTCGGCGTGGTGGCCAAGCTGCGTCAGCGCTGGGTGCGCTATCGCGATGCGCGTCGGGTGTCGTGGCAACTCGACATCACCGATGCAGGATCGATCCAGACATTCATCGCCGAAATTGGCATTCATGGCAAGCAAACAGCGGTAGATGCGGTTGCCAAGGCGGTACATGCGAGACGCCGACAGACCAATGTCGACCTCGTGCCGATTGAAGTCTGGAAACGGATCGAGTCGGCCAAAGGCGCTATGTCGTGGTCCGAACTTGCGCGGCGCGCCGGCGTCGGCGCATCGAACCCGCATGCACATCGCCGTAGCTTGTCGCGAGCGCAACTGGCTCGCTACGCGATGGCGCTCGGCGACCGCGAACTGGCCGATCTCGCGCACAGCGATGTGATCTGGGACCGTATTGAATCCATCGTCCCGCTGGGAAACAAGCAGGTCTACGACTTGACGATTCCTGAGACCCACAACTTCATCGCCAACGATGTGTGCGTGCACAACACCGCATTGGCGCTGAACATTGCGGAGTCGGCGGCGATCAAGAGCAAACGTGCGGTGGCGGTGTTCTCGATGGAAATGTCGGCGTCGCAACTGGCGATGCGCCTCATCTCCTCGCTTGGCCGCATCAACCAGCAGCATCTTCGCACCGGGGATCTTGAAGACGCCGACTGGCCGCGCATCAACACCGCGATCACGATGCTGGCCGACGCCAAAATCTTCATCGACGACACGCCGTCGCTGTCGCCGATGGACCTCCGCTCGCGCGCGCGCCGTCTCAAGCGCGAACACGATCTCGGCCTTATCGTGATCGATTACATGCAGCTGATGGTGGTACCGGGCAACAAGGAAAACCGGGCCACGGAAATCTCGGAAATCTCGCGTTCGCTGAAAGCGCTGGCGCGCGAACTCGGCGTGCCGGTGATCGCCCTGTCGCAGCTCAACCGATCGGTCGAGCAGCGCACCGACAAGAAACCGGTAATGAGCGATCTGCGCGAGTCGGGCTCGATCGAGCAGGACGCGGACCTCATCATGTTCATCTACCGCGACGAGTACTACAACCAGGACTCGGCTTCGAAAGGCATCGCCGAAATTCTCATCGGCAAACAGCGCAACGGGCCTACAGGCCAGATCAAGCTCAGGTTCTTCGGCGAATACACCAAGTTCGAAAATCTTGGCACCGACAACTACGAGGGCCGCTTCGAGTGAGTCGTCGCGTCCGCGCGACCATCCATCTCGGCGCGCTGCGAAGCAATCTCGCGCGCATCCGCGCACTCGCGCCGCACAGCCGGGTGATGGCCGTGGTCAAGGCCGATGGCTATGGTCACGGGCTCGAGCGCACGGTGTTGGCGTTGAGCGAAGCGGATGCATTCGGCGTCGCCTCGATTGCCGATGGCGAGCGCATTCGCGCGCTCGGGCTGACGCATCGCATCGTGGTGCTGTCGGGGATCGACGAGCCAGGCGATCTGGCGCGCATGCGGGCGCTTGCGCTTGAGCCGGTGCTGCATCACGAGTCGCAGTTGCAACTCCTGCGAAGCGAGTGGCCGAAGGCGTGTGGTGAATCCCTGGTGGGCGAGTCGCAAACCGAACAGACTTTGCACGCCAAGACCAGTCCGCAAGTAGTCTGGATCAAGTTCGACACCGGCATGCATCGCCTCGGATTCGCGCCGCATCGCGCGCGCGATGTGCTTGCGGAGGTTCGAGCATTGCCCGGAGCGGGGCCGGTGCATCTGATGACGCATTTCGCCAACTCCGACCTGGCCAGCGATGCGTTGACGGCTCTGCAGATAAAGAATTTTGAGGCGCTCTGCGCGGATGCGCAGTCGGATTCTTCGCCTGCGATGCCACAATCTTTAGCTAACTCGGCAGGCATCGCTGGATTTCCCGAGAGTCACCAGGATTGGGTCCGGGCCGGCGGGCTGCTGTATGGAATCTCGGTGGTCGCGGGTCAAAGCGGCTCAGATCTTGGTTTCGCGCCGGCGATGACGTTGACCGCGCGGTTGATTGCGGTCAACGAAGTCTGCGCGGGCGAGGGCGTCGGCTATGGCCACGCATGGCGAACTGCGCGCGCGACGCGGGTCGGCGTGCTCGCCGTCGGTTATGCAGACGGATATCCCCGTTCCATAGCAGCCGACACGCCGGCTCTCGTGCGCGGCACGCGCGTTCCCATTATCGGACGCGTCTCGATGGACCTGACCGCGATCGACCTCACCGACATGCCCGATGTCGACGTGGGCGAAGAGGTCGTGTTGTGGGGGCGTGGCTTGCCGGTTGAGGAAATAGCGAAAGCGGCGGGCACGATCGGTTATGAACTCGTGTGCGGGATGACCAAGCGCGTCGATTTTGTCGAAGACGCAGGATAACGGGCGTGGCCAAAGCAAAAGTTGCCTACGTCTGCCGCGAATGCGGCGCGGAGTCGCCGAAATGGCAGGGCCAGTGCGGTGAGTGCGGCGTATGGAACAGCCTTGCCGAATTCCGCGTTGCGTCCGAACGCAACGCGACAACGTCGGGGCCGAAATCGCGTGGTGCAGGTTTCCTGGCGGCGACCGGACACGCACAAGTCACGTCGCTGGCAAGCGTCCCCGAGGATTCGCAGACGCGCGATTCACTCGGCATCGGCGAACTCGATCGTGTGTTGGGTGGCGGCCTTGTGCGCGGTTCGATCGTGCTGGTTGGCGGCGATCCCGGCATCGGCAAATCCACTTTGCTCTTGCAGGCGCTTGCCGGTCTGCGCGGTTCGCTGCGCGGTCTCTACGTCACCGGTGAGGAAAGCCTCGCGCAGGTCGCGAGTCGAGGTACGCGCCTGGGTCTTGATCTGGCGGCAGTTGACGCACTCGCTGAAACCGGCATCGAACGAATCCTCGCGCTGGCGGTGGAACGCAAACCCGACCTGCTGGTGATCGATTCGATCCAGACGATGTGGACGGAAGCGGCCGAGTCGTCCCCGGGCTCGGTGACGCAGGTGCGCGAATCCGCGGCGCGCCTCACGCGTTTCGCCAAGGAGTCCGGTACGTCCGTATTTCTGATCGGGCACGTCACCAAGGAGGGTGGCATCGCGGGGCCGCGCGTACTCGAACACATGGTCGATGCGGTGCTGTATTTCGAGGGCGAGGCCGGCAGCCGCTTTCGCATCCTGCGCGCGTTCAAGAACCGCTTTGGCGCGGTCAACGAACTCGGCGTGTTCGCGATGGGCGAGAAAGGTCTGAAAGAAGTACCCAATCCGTCCGCAATCTTTCTGAGTGGTCGCGACGAGGCTGCGGCGGGCAGCGCCATCATGGTGACGCGCGAGGGCACGCGGCCGCTGCTGGTCGAAGTGCAAGCGCTGGTCGATGCATCGCCGTTGTCGAATCCGAGGCGCGTGGCGGTTGGTGTCGATGCAAGCCGGATGGCCATGCTTCTGGCGGTGCTGCATCGCCACGGCGGTATCGCGGTGCACGATCAGGACGTGTTCGTGAACGTGGTCGGCGGCATTCGCGTGCAGGAAACGGCGGCCGATCTGCCGGTGCTGCTGGCCGTGGTTTCGTCGCTGCGCGATCGCCCGCTTGCAAGCAAGACTGCGATGTTTGGCGAAGTGGGTCTGTCCGGTGAAATCCGCCCGGTCGCCAATGGCGAGGAGCGCATTCGCGAAGCGCTGCATCACGGCTTCGAACGTATTCTCGTGCCCCGCGCCAACGCACCGAGAAAATCCTCTGGTGATGCACGCATCACCGCCATCGAGCGTCTAGGCGACGCCCTCGACGCCATCGGCTAGAGGGTCGCGCAATCGCGGCTCGCGCCGCTCCTGCAAGAGCCTCGAAATCACCTGTAGGAGCGGCGCAAGCCGCGATGCTCCTGCTCAAACGTTCTGTGCAATCGCGGCTTGGGCCGCTCCTACTTATTGATGCCCAGTGCTGCGCGCACAGCAGGCATCCAGTGGTTTGCGACGAGATGCGCAAAGCCTTGTCGGGTCGGGTGAATCTCGTTGTCCCAGGAGCCGGTCGGCTCAAGTTCGAGGCGCGTGTCGAGCACGAACAAGCCCGGGCGTTCGTCGGCGAGATTGCCTAGAAGGCCCGCGAACGAGGCCAACAACCAGCGTGAGAGTTCACGTTGTTTTACGGGATCGACCAGCCCCACGTCGATCATCGGTTGCCACAACCAGGGTCCCGACCGGATTCCCAGAAACTGGTACGCGCGATTCATCGGTGTCACGTCGGCATAGGTGTGGCCGATGATGGTCGCGTCTGGCGCAAAATCATCGCGTAGCGTCCGCAGCAGGCGGTAGGACGCATCGATCTTCTCGAAGGCAATCTTGAGACGGTCGAGGCGAATGTGGTCCTTCGCGACTTGCGGAACCGTCGGCGCCCACGGCCACGACACGACCGGACTCGCGTCGTTCGGAGATTTGAGGTTGGCGGCGAAATCCTTGCCGATCACGTCGTTGCCGCCAATCGACAACATGATCAGATCGAAAGGCCGATCGAACCGATCACCGAGATCGGCGGCGATGCCCCGCCAGCGTCCGATCATGCCCGGAATCTCGTCCGCATCGCGTCCGGGATAGCTGTCGTCGAGACATTCGGCAACGCCCGCAAGGCGCGAAGAAACGCCGGACTGGAGATCGCCGTAGCTGCGCAGCGGATACTGGAACCAGGAATCGCCGATGCAGAAAATGCGTTTGCGGCGCGGAAACCGGCGCACCAGGTTCACGTATTTCTGCAGCTGCGAAATCGCCGTGGTCGCCATCTTTCGACCCCTATCGTTGAAGCAACAGTTCCAGCACGAACTTGCTGCCGAAGAATGCGAGCGCGAGCAGCGCGATGCCGCCGAGCGTCAATCGCACCGCGCGACGACCGCGCCAGCCGAAGCGCCAGCGTCCGAACAGCAGGGCGCCAAACGTCAACCACGACAGCAGTGTGAGCACCGTCTTGTGCGCAAGATGCTGCGCAAACACGTCCTCGACGAACAACGCGCCGGTCACAATGGTCAGCGTCAACAGGACAAATCCGGCGGCGATGGTCTGGAACAGCAACTGCTCGATCAAGGTCAATGGTGGCAGTCGCCGGGACACAGGGCTGAAACGATGCGTGCGCAAGGCCCGGTCCTGCAGCCAGGCGCACACGGCGATCAGCGCGGCGATGCTGAGCGTGGCGTAGGCGAGCAACGCCAGCCAGGCGTGCAGCGCGATGCGCCAGTCGCTGACGCTGCTGCTGACACTCGGATTTCCGTACGCGTAATCGAGTGCGAGGGTAAACGCCGCCAGCGGTAACACCACGACGCCAAGGACACTGAGTTCGCGCCGCAACGCAATGAGTGCCAGCGCGATGGCGAGCGCAACACCCACCCACGACAGTGCCGCGAAAAAGTGCAGGTCGACACCGCCCGCAGCGCGCAAGGCGAGGGTCTGGTGAACAAGATGCGCGCCGATGCCAACGCACGCGAGTAGCCAACCGTTACGCACCGAGCGCATGTTGGCAGCGGCGGCGGGCACGTTGCCGTCGGACGCGTTCGTGGCAGGCGGCGCATCGACTGCCGGACGCAGCACGAACGCCGCGAGCAGGTACGCCGCTACTCCTGTCAACACCACGATCATCATGTCGCGAGTGTCGCACAGCGCAGTGCCGCGCAGCGCAGGGCATCGAGGCGGCTCGGCTATACTCCGCGCCCATTTTCCCTGCGTCCATACGATGTTCGAAAACCTGACCCAGCAACTCTCGGGCACGCTCGATCGCCTGCGTGGGCGCGCCCGTTTGACCGAGGAAAACATTCGCGATGCCACGCGCGATGTGCGCGTCGCGCTGCTTGAGGCAGACGTTGCTTTGCCGGTCGTGACCGCGTTGATCCAGCGCATCAAGGTCAAGGCTGTCGGCCAGGACGTGATGAAGAGCCTGTCTCCGGGGCAAGCGCTGGTAAAGGTCGTGCGCGACGAGCTGACCGCGGTGATGGGTGCGGCGGCCAGCGAGCTCAATCTCAATGTGCCCGCGCCGGCGATCATCCTGATGGCGGGACTGCAAGGTGCGGGCAAGACGACGACCGTAGCGAAACTCGCCCGGTATCTGCGCGAGCGCAAGAAAAAGAAAGTCATGGTCGTGAGCGCGGACGTTTATCGCCCCGCCGCGATCGAGCAATTGCGGACGTTGGCGGCGCAAGTCGAGGCGATATTCCATCCCAGCGATGTCGGGCAATCGCCCGTCGCGATCGCGCTCGGCGCGATCGATGCGGCCCGTCGTCAGTTCGCGGACGTGCTGATCGTCGACACCGCCGGCCGCCTCGCCATCGACGCGGCGATGATGGAGGAAATCGCCGCGATCCACGCTGCGATAAACCCGGTCGAAACCTTGTTCGTGGTCGACGCGATGACGGGACAGGACGCGGCCAATACCGCGAAAGCTTTCAGTCAGGCCTTGCCGCTCACGGGCGTGGTGCTGACCAAGACCGACGGCGACGCGCGCGGTGGCGCGGCGCTCAGCGTGCGCTACATCACCGGCAAGCCGATCAAGTTTGTGGGTGCCGGAGAGAAGCCCGATGCGCTCGAGCTGTTCCATCCGGATCGCGCGGCGCAGCGGATTCTCGGCATGGGCGACATTTTGTCGCTGGTCGAACAGGTCGAGCAGACGGTCGACCGCGACAAGGCGGACAAGCTCGCGCGTAAAGTCATTTCGGGCAAGAAGTTCGACATGAACGACATGCGCGACCAGCTTCAGCAGATGCAGAAGATGGGCGGCCTGGCAGGCTTGATGGACAAGATGCCGGGCGTGGGCGCGCTGTCCGAGCAGGTGAAGGCGAAGGTCAACGATCGCGAAGTAGGTCGCATGATCGCGGTGATCAACTCGATGACCAAGAAGGAGCGCCGGCATCCGGACCTGCTCAATGGATCGCGCAAGGCGCGCGTCGCGCGCGGTTCCGGCCAGCAACCGCAGGACGTGAACCGGCTGCTCAAGCAGTATCAGCAAATGCAGAAAATGATGGGCAAACTGGCCGGCGGGGGTGCCAAGGGGTTGATGCGGCAGTTGCGCGGTGCGCTGGGGCCGGGTGTTGCCGGACCGCGCTGATGCGGTGTGCAGCCGAGTAAGCTCGGTTCCACAACAGCCGGAGCCAGATCCTGTCGCCTCTGAAGAGCCGGACTATCTCCGGCGGGGCCGCGCGGTTGCGTCATGCAAGAGTAGCGGCGCATGGCACCGCTCCACAAAGGCAGGCAATTCCCTGTCGTTGTAGAGCCGAGCTAAGCTCGGCTGAGTGGTTTCGCCAGGCACAAGATTTTGCGCTCGGACCAAACTGCCCCTACAATGCACGGCTTTCCTGAGCCCGGGTTGGTTTTCGGGTGCTCCGGGCTTCTGCTTTTCCTCTAGCAACCTCTACGTTTCACTTGACGTTTCTGGGTTTGCGGTTGGTCTATTTTTGTTTTCGCACTAGCGGTCTGAGCGGCGACTGAGACTCTCTGGCCGCGGTTGCTCCACCTTTGACTTCCTTACTTACGCTTCAAGGCATTCTAATGGTCAAGATTCGGCTTTCCCGCGGCGGCGCCAAGAAGCGCCCCTTCTATCACATCGTTGTGGCCGACGGCCGCGCAGCGCGCGATGGCCGCAATATCGAGCGCGTGGGGTTTTTCAACCCGATCGCGGTCGGTGGTGAGCAGCGCTTGAAGCTCGACACTGCGCGCGTTGCGCATTGGGTCGAGCGTGGCGCGCAGCCGACCGAGCGCGTGCGTACGCTCATTCGCGAGGCCGGCAAGGTCGCCGCTGCAGCCTGAGGGCTGCGCCAACCAGAGACGAGAATGTGGACGCCCGACTGGTCCTGATGGGACGCGTCGTCGGTGTCCACGGCGTCCGCGGCTGGCTCAAGGTTGAATCGTTTACGGTGCCGCGCGCCAGCTTGACCCTGTATCAGCCGTGGCGATTGCGACGCGGCGACGCGCAGATGCTGGACGAATCAAGGCTGGTCGAAGTCGTCGATGCGCGCCCACAGGCTCAGCCATTGCAGGTGCAGTTGCGCGATATCGACTCGCGCGACGCGGCGCAAGAACTGGTCGGGAGCGAAATCGTGGTTCCGCGTTCCGAACTACCTGATCTTCCGGGCGGCGGTCATTACTGGACCGACCTTGAAGGCATGCGGGTCGTGACGACGGATGGGATCGAACTTGGCGCCGTGGCGCATTTGTTCGCGACCGGCGCCAACGATGTGATGGTGGTGAGAAGCGAAGTGGTGCGAGGCGACGGTGTGCGAGGCAAGCAGGAACGGCTCATACCGTTCACGCCCGGACACGCCGTAGTGAAGGTTGATAGCACCTCAAGGACGATTGAAGTCGATTGGGATATCGACTTCTGATGCCGGTGCGTTTCGACGTGGTGACGTTGTTTCCGGAATTCATCGAGGCGGCCGCAGGGGTCGGCGTCGTGGGACGCGCGGCAACGCGTGGCCTCATCGAGATCGCCACATGGAATCCTCGCGACTACACGGACGACCCAAACCGGCGCGTTGATGCGCGACCGTTCGGCGGCGGTCCTGGAATGGTGATGCAGGCCGAGCCGCTGCAACGCACGGTTGCGGCGGCGCAGGCCGCTGCAGACGGCAAAGCGCGGGTGCTGTGCATGACGCCGCAAGGCGCGCGGTTGACCCAGGAGCGCGTCGCGCAACTGGCGCGGGAGCCGAGATTGCTGGTGGTGTGCGGGCGTTACGAAGGAATCGACGAACGCTGGTTGGTATCGGAAGTGGACGAAGAGGTGTCGATCGGCGATTATGTGCTGTCCGGCGGCGAGTTGGCTGCGGCAGTCTTGATCGATGCGATCGGTCGGCTGCAGTCGGGAG
>JBKJND010000053.1:0-7989 GCA_046596095.1 Ahniellaceae bacterium
GGCAACGATCTCAACCTGGGCTACCGCGTTGATTCGAGTATCGGCAACAGCGCTTACCCGCTGCGCATCGAGTTCTTCAAGGCCGACGGCGACGAAGGGCGCGACCTCCTCGGCGTCGACAGCTACGCAGTGGGCCAGGCGCAGGCGCTGCGCAACGTGGTGGTGCCGATCCCCTCCGGCGTGACCTTGGGTGTTGACGACATCGTGATTGCCACCGCCACCGACGCGCAGGGCAACACCAGCGAGCTGTCGTTCTCGAGCACCGCGCTGGCGATTGCGACGCCGGTGTCGACGCCCTGCACGACCGCCGACAGTGTGTTCTGCGATGGCTTCGAATCGGGCCCGCAGGCGTCGCTGGCCGTGCGCGTGACCGCGACGGCGCTCAACGGTGCGTTCGCGCCGCTGGGCACGGTGAGCATCACCGACAATCGCGGCAGCGCCTGCTCGCTCGAACTGGCGCGCGAGACCACGCTCGCCAGCGGCGGCACCTGCGTGCTGCCCAATTCCGGTGCGCCGGGCAATATCCAGATCACGGCGCAGTTGGATCCGCTGCGCGTGTCTTTTGCCGATCCCGACGGCGCGGCCGCGCGCAGCACGGCGCAGTTCGTCATCCCGTAGCGCGAGGCCAGGCGACACGGCCGCGCTGCGCAACGGCCGTGTCACATCGCCAGGTTGCGCAGCGCGGTCTCGATGCGCGCAACCTGAAAGGCACCTTGAACGCCCTGTTCGCGAAACGACTCGAGGTGCCGGCTCAGGAGCTCGGTCGCGCGCGCCGACTCGCCTTGTTCAACCGCGGCCAGACCGATGCAGACTTCGAGACCGGGCACGATGCTGATGGCGCTGGCGAACTGCGCCGTTATCGCCATGCCTTCGCGACACAGACGCACGGCATCCGCCCAGTTTTTTTCGGCGAGCGCGAGCTCGCCACGGTTACGCAACAGGATCGCGAGCGTGCGCTGGTCGTACGGCGTTTGCGGCGCGAAGCCGGCGAGACTGTCGAACACGCGTTGTGCCTCATCCAGCTGTCCGGCGCGCGTCAACGCATTGCCGAGTACAGATGCTGAAGTCACGGTCGCTCCCGACAGCGCACCCAGCAATTTCGATTTCCCCGCTACCGCCTGCTCGAGAGGCGCGATGGCCTGCTGCGGGCGATCCGCGCGCACCAGCGCAAGACCGAGTTCGTGCGCCGCACCGACCGTCTGATTGTGGACCTCACCGAAGTGTCCGCGCAGATGCGCGTGCACCGCTGCGAGCTTGGCCAGCGCAGCTTCGACGTCGCCTACCGCGAACTGGGCGTTTGCCCATTGCGCCTCAGCGAGCCAGGTGTCGATGGCGTTTGCGCCCAGCGCATCACGACGCAGGCGATACGCGCGCTCGGCGGGCACCAGCGCTTCCGGCGCGCGCTGCAGGCGCAGCAGGGTCAAGGCTTGTCCAAGCAGAATGTCCGCGAGAAGCGTTGGAACGAGATCGGGCGTCGCGCGCTCGAGCGCCGCCTCGTACAAGACCTCGGCGCCGGCAAAGTCGCCCTGTGCAAACGCGGCCCACGCACGGTTCCCCGCGATTTCGACGACCAGCGGATGCGAGGCCCCGAGCACTGCGGCGTCTGCGGCCAACCTGGCCAGACCCTCGGCGTAAACGTCATTGCGCTGCGCGAGGTCGTCGACGATTGAACGCTGCAACCGCGCCTTCAAGGTCCGCTCGTCGTCCTTGCCGTAGGTGTCGACGAAGCGCGCCACCGCGAGATCGAGCGAGGACGCCGCGGACTCCAACTGCCCTAATCCGGACAGGGATTTCCCGAGCACCAGGTAGATCTCGCCAGCGATGCCGGGGCGATCGCGCAGCCGCGCATCGACGCGCGGCACTGCATTCTCGAGCAGGTCGCCGATCGGAACCCTGCCTTGATTCTCGCCATACGGATCGGCGGCCGCGAGCAGGTCCTCATTGAGGAACGCATTGATCGCCTGCGCGGTGGCAGCCTCCCGTTCCGCGCGCGCGGCAGCGGCGTTCGCGAGATCGCGCTCGCGCGCGACGCGCCAGCTGAAGCCGGCAATCATCGCCGCGATGCCGATGACGGTCGCCAGAGCGAGTGCGGCTACCAGCGGATGGCGACGCACGCTGCAGCGCGCGGTGTACACGATGCCGCTGCCGTGTGCGGCGACTGGTCGCGAGTCGAGCCAGCGGTCGATCTCGGCACCGAGTTCCGCGACCGAGCCGTAGCGCGCGTCCGCAAATTCGGCGGTGGCGCGCGATGCGATCGCGACGAGTTCTTGCCGGCGCGCGGACGCGATCGGCAACCACCGCGTCGGATCGATCCCACGCGCGGCCGACCCCTCCCCAACCCTCCCTTGCGCGCAGGGGAGGGTTGGGGAGGGGTCGGCCGCGCCGGTCGCATTCTGCAGCACTGCGTCGAGCAGCATTCCGAGTTGGTATTGATCCGACGCCGGGCCGATTTCAGCGTCAGCCCGTTGTTCGGGGCTTGCCCATGCTGGCGAATACGCCCGAGTTGCACCTGCGTCGCCCGCCAATGCGGCGATCCCGAAGTCCAGCAACTTGACGCTACCGTCGGCGTCGACCAGCACGTTGCCCGGCTTGATGTCGCGGTGAATCAGCAGACGCTGATGTGCGAACGCCACCGCATCGATCACCTGGCGCATGAGATGCAATCGCTCGGCAACCGGGAGCTTGCCCGCTCGGGCGTGCGCGTCGATGGGTTGGCCGTCGACGAGCTCCATCGCGAACCACAAGCGTCCGTCGCTGTGATGCCCGCCGTCCAGCAGGCGCGCGATGTGCGGATGCTTGAGCTCGGCCAGCACCTGACGTTCGCGGCGAAAGAGCTCGAGACCTTGCGCGCTGCCGCTGGACGCGAGGCATTTGATCGCAACCGTCTGGCGATACTCGCCGTCGTCGCGATCGGACCGATAAACCACGCCCATCCCGCCGCGCCCAAGCTCTTCGCCCACACGAAACGGACCCAGGCGCGTGCCCGGCAACAGGCGTTCACCACTCACCACGTGATCGAGCAGACTGCCGAACAGAGCACCACCCAGCAGGGCGCCGGGATCGAGGAGGTCCAGCGGCGAACGCGGTGCGATGGTCATGATCGGGTCTACCTGGGTGGCAACTCTCGGTGGGCGTCACACACGCCACGCGTTTGCTCTATCAACACGGAACGCCCCATCAAGCCGCCAACAGTTCCGTCAATCGACCGCGCGCCTCACCGAACAAGCGCTGCACCGTGCGCAACGAAGTGTCGAGCGCAGCCGCTGTTTCCTCTTCCGAGAGCCCGGCAAAGATGCGGCACTCGACCACGCGCACCAGACGTTCGTCGCTGGTGCCCAGCCGCAGCAGCGCCGCATCGAGCGCCACCAGCTGTTCGGCCTGCACGTCCGCTTCCGCGTCGACGCGGGCGCCGACCTCGCCTAGCGTTGTGTGCGGCGCGCCACCGCCGCGTTTGGCAGCGACTCGATCCCGCGCATGATTGAGCATGAGCTGGCGCATCGCACGCGCCGCAAGCGCCAGGAAGTGTTCCCGATTGACGACGCCGTCGGCACCTTCTCTGGACAGTCGCAGGTAACAGTCGTGGACCAGGCTGGTGGGATTGAGCGTGACGTTGCCGGAGTGGGCGAGCACGCCGCGCGCGATGCGTTTGAGATCCTCGTAGATCAGGGTCACCACACGATCCCAGGCCGTGGCATCGCCAGCACGCGCGCGTTCAAGCAGTTCCGTCACCTCGCCCATGCGGCCCCCACGACACCGGTCGGATACGCAGGCCGAGAGTAGCCCGTTTTCTGCAATTTTGGACGGTCGCTTTGCGCGCATTGCGACGGTTGATGAGGTGCTGACGAAGCAATGGAAATCATGTTTGCGCTGCCGTCGCGCGTCGAAAGTTCAACCGGATTTCCCCGATCAGGCGGTGCGGACGATGAGGACTGCGTTGGTGCCGCCAAAGGCGAAGGAGTTACTCATCGCTGCGGCGATCTGCAGGCCGGATCGCGCGATGTTCGGCACGTAGTCGAGATCGCACGCGGGATCGGGAATGTTGAGGTTCAACGTGGGCGGCGCGGTGCCACTCTTGAGTGCGAGCACCGTCGCGATCAGCTCGATCGCGCCCGCCGCGCCGAGCAGGTGCGCGTGCACCGACTTGGTGGAACTGATCGCCACTCGGTTCGCGTGCGCACCGAACACTGCGCGGATCGCCGCGGTCTCGACCGCGTCGTTGGCAAGTGTGCCCGTACCGTGCGCATTGATATAACCGATGTCGGTCGTATCCAGTCCGGCCGACTCGAGCGCGAGTTGCATCGTCCGGGATTGACCCTCGATGCTCGGGTGCGTGATGTGTGCGATATCGGTGCTGAGACCGTAGCCCGCGAGTTCGGCGTGGATATGCGCGCCGCGGCGTTGTGCGCGACCCCATTCCTCGAGCACAAGTACGGCGGCGCCCTCGCCCAGCACCATGCCGGTGCGATCTCGCGCGAACGGTTTGCAGGACGCTGCGGGGTCGCCGGGATCTTCGTTCGCCAGCGTCTTGAGGGCTTCCCATGCCCTGAGCGTGCCGTGCGTCAGCGGCGCCTCTGCGCCGCCCGCAAGCATGAGGGTCGCGTCGCCACTGCGGATGCGTCGCCACGCCTCGCCAATCGCGACAGCCGACGACGAGCACGCCGTCGAGTACGTGAGGTTGGGCCCGCTCAGGCGATGTTCGCTGCCGATCCACGCGGCCGCTGCGTTATTCATGGCGAGCAGCACGCTGAAAGGTTTCACGCGGTCGGAGTTGTCGCGATAGAGCGTGACGTAGCCATCCTCGATGGCGTTTGCCCCACCCATGCCGGTGCCCAGGAAGACGCCCACGCTGCGCCTCTCGTCATCGCTCCAGTCGGGCTTCGCATCAGCAACCGCCTGCGCCGCCGCGACCAGCGCGAACTGGCTGACGCGATCCAGCAGGCGCTGCTTTGGCGGCGCGAAATAGTGCTCGGGATTGAAGTCCGCCTGCGCTGCGATGCGGACCTTGAGACGCGGTGCGAACGCCTCCGGCAGTCGCGCGATTCCTGATTTTCCGGCGACGAGGTTCTGGAAAAACCCGCCCGGTTCGTTACCGCACGGCGACACGATGCCCATGCCGGTAATCGCCACCCGTTTCATTGGGAAGTCGCGCTGGGTGAATCCTCAAATACCAAGGCTGCCGCCGGTGCATCACGTTGCGCAATCAGTCGATCGATGTAGAGGGCAACATCCGCAAGCGTGAGGAAATCCCTGGCCGAGTCGGTATCCGAATCGTTTGCGGTGACATTGAATTTCTCCTCGATCGCGAAGATGAGTTCGATGACGCCGAGCGAATCGATTTCAAGACTCTTGAGGGGCGTTTGCGGCGTCAGCTGCGCGGGTGCCAGCTGATAATCGCGAGCCAGAATTTCGCACAGCCCTGCATAACTCGTCATCTCAAACCCTCCAGGCGGAAGTCGCGGTCGGCGCCGTACGGAATGCGCGGTTGCATCATGGCGACACGACCAACGCGGCCGGATCGACCACGCACCGGACCTTGCCGCCAACGCGCGCAGCAGCGGTGAGGATACCCGGCCAGCGCCGCAGCACAGGTAGCAGCATGCCTGCTGCAGAAGGACGCATTGCGAGATGCGACAACACGGCCGCGGTGCGGATGCGTGGCGCAAAACTGCGCCGCCAATTCGACGCATACGCGCGCGACGCGCGCACGCTGCCCCGTCCCGCGACCAGCTCCGCGCGATGCGCGATCAACTGCGCGGAAAGCAGCCACGCCGACTGGATCGCCATGCTGATGCCTTCGCCGAGAATCGGATGCGCCTCGCCTGCCGCGTTGCCGATGGCGAACAAGCCGGATGCGCGCACCGGATGACGAACACCCGGACGGATCGGCCCGACACTCAGCCACGAATCGTGGGGTTGCGCATTAGCCAACGCATGCCTGACACCCAGACAAGACGCTTCGAGATAGGCCTGCACCGCGACGCCGGCCTTGGCACCAGGTGCGCGCGCGCGAATCGTCTGCAACGCGTCGCGACGAATGCAGCACGCGAGCGTCAACAGTTCATCGTCGGCGACCACCATGCCGCCATACCCGCCCGCAAATGCGAGTACCGGCAACAATCCAGCTTCGAGATCGGCGCCGCTGAAATTGCCCTTGAACGCGAATAGATCGGATGCATGCGAGAGGTGACGCTGCTTCCCGAAAGGATCGGCCTCCCACGAACCGTGCGCGTCAATCAGCACCGCTGCCGTGATCTCGGCAGTCTCTGCGGAGTTTGCCGCGAGCAAACTGCAGACGTGGCGCCCACCTTCGCGAACTGCGTCGCGCACCGACCAGGGTTGCCAAACACTTGCACCCAGCGCGACGGCGCGATCGCGCAACAGGGTGTCCAGATGTTCGCGGCCGAGCGCCCGACCCCATCCGTGTTGGGGGTGCGGGTAACGCGGCAACGCGGCACTGAACTTGTGCTCACCCGCGAACAGACCCACACGCCGAAGCGCCGCTCCGGCGCGTTGTGCAAAGGTCTCACCCACGCCGAGCGCATCAAGCAACGGCAGATTACTGGCAGAAATACATTCGCCACAGACCTTGCGGCGCGGAAATGCGCGCTTCTCCACCAGTGCAACCGACCAGCCTGCTTGCGCAAGCAGGATCGCTGCAGTCGATCCGGCGACGCCGGCACCGACGATGAGTGCGTCGAAATTGTGAGACGACATCAGGCTCGAGTCGCCGCGAACAGGTGACTGAAAATTCCAGCCGCCGTTTCGCGGGTGTTCCAGTAGCGTCCATCCTGAGTCGCGGACGGCCACAGCGCGCCAAGTTCGCCACCACGGAACCCGGCATGCACGCTGAGCACGGCGTCGTGACGCGTGACTGCGTTGCAGCCAATCGCCCCGAGCAGATGGCTGCCTGCGAGCGCCAGGGCGGAGCGCCTGGGTTCCAGGCAAACGAACGCTTGCGCGCCAGGCATCCGCGCGGTGCCCCGCAGCAGCAGTTCGAGACTCTCGCCGGCAAAGTGGTGCACGAACAGATTGGCGAAAACGATCTTTTTGCGCTCGTCGTGCGGCTGTGCGAGCCAGTCAAAAACGTCCACGGCCGCCACGTTGACCTTCCATCCGAGCGCGCGGAATTCCTCGAGCGTGGCCGAGTCGATGACGGGTTCGCGATCGAGCAGCGTCAGATGCATGCCCCGCCATTGCGTTTTGCGTTGCCGTGCGATGCGCAGCATCAGGCTGCCATCGCCCGCGCCCACTTCCACCAGTTGTGGCGGCGAAGCGGCATCAACAAAGCGATCGAGTTCGCGCAGTAAAATCGACACGCTGCCCATCAACCGGTTCACCCGCTTTAGATCCAGCCTTGATCGCACGGCACAAGGATCGTCGGCGGGCAACTCATCGAGCCATTCGGGCTCGACGCGACGCGGCAGTCTGTTGCGCTTTGGCATCGGCGCTTGCGACCGCGTCAACCTCATGTCACCTCCAGCAATGCCCCGTGGCAGTTGAAGCCGGCGCCAAACGCGGACATCCACCAGCGACCGCCCGGTGCATCATCCGCCAACGCGGCCTGCAATACTAAGTAGACAAAAGCGCTGCTGAGATTGCCGTACTGGCGCAACATCGCTGAGCTGTAACGCAAGTCATCCTCGCGCAAACCGAGTTTGCTCTTGAGCGCCTGCAGCACATCGCGGCCACCAGCGTGCCAGATCCATACATCGATGGCGGACGCGTCGATCGCTGCGGCGCTCAGCGTTGTGTGCAGCACTTGTGCGGCATGCTCTGCCGCAAGCCGCGGCACCGGACGCGTCAGCACGTTGCGCAACATGCCGCCGCGCTGCTCGAAGCGCAGCGCCTCGCGCTCAGCCGGGTTGGTCAGAGAGGTGGCGCATTTCCATTCGACATTGCGCCGATGGGCTGGCGACGGCAGCGATGACAAGACCGCGGCGCCTGCACCGTCGCCGAACAGACATGCGCTGATCAAAACACCTGGATCGT
>JBKJND010000091.1:0-3737 GCA_046596095.1 Ahniellaceae bacterium
GGCTTATACCAGCCCGTCCGTTCAAAATGGCAGACAAGGTTTTTCGGCTTACACCAAGACCCTTTGCCGCCTCCGTTACGCTCAAGCCCAAGGGCTTAATGCAGAGTTGGCGCAAGATTTCACCAGGGTGGGGGGGATTGCGCATCAACATAATTTGTCCTTAGTGGTAGTCCTCGTAATCAACGTCTTTTGCGTCCTTGCCTTCAAATGAAAATGTCACCCGCCAGTTGCCACTAACCTTAACTGACCACGTTCCTTTGCGATTTCCCTTCAACGGATGCAAATTCAGGCCAGGAAGATTCATGTCTTTTGGTTCGACCGCCGAACCAAGCCAACCAAGAATCAGTTTCAACTTTTCAGCGTGGGCTGTTTGAATTCCAGATTTGACTTCGTCGGAAAAGTACTGACGTAGTCCTTTATGTTTGAAGTTTCGAATCATCCTTTAGTGTAACCATTATGGTTACGATGCGCAAGTCGCCCAACGAACAGGGTCGTATCCGGCGTGCGCAAGCATGACGGATACGATCAGTTGGACTGAACCGCTGGATTCAGAGCGGTGGCGTTGATACTTGGGAATTGAATACGGCCGGGGGTTCGGCTGGAGGCGTGTGGCAGCGTGCATAGGCGTCGCGGGTCGCTTGCCGGTATTGGAAATGCGATGCGCGCACTATGGCAGAGGGTCTAAAAGCGGTCAACGCGAGGGGCAGGGGCGAGCGGGCTCGGCGCGGCTGGTTCGGCGACGCTGGGATGAAGGGCTGCTGTGAGATGGGGACAGGTGCCGTCATGGCGGAGCGCGGGGCTGAGGCTCAAGCGGCGCGATGAAGCGCAGGGTGCCCCGATCGCAGTGAGGGCAGCGCGCGATGTCAATGCTGGCGACACGTTGCAAGAATGCGGCGGCGGGCTCGTGGGAGGCTTCCCGGGGGTCGGGGGCCGGCGCATCGAGGGCCGCGCGTGCCAGGGCGAGCAGATCGTGCTTGTTGCGATTGGCGATGAGCCCGTAGTGCCGGATGCGGTTGAAACCGCGCGGCAGCACGTGCAACGCAAATCGGCGCAGGAACTCGACGGGTTCCAGGCGCATGACCCTGCGCTTGCTACCGTGGGCGTAGTCCTTGTAGCGAAAGTGGACCGCGCCTGCGTCTGCGCGGACGAGCCGCTCGTTCGAGATCGCCACGCGATGGGTATAGCGCCCGAGGTACTCGAGCACGTGTTCGGGGCCGCCGAAGGGGCGCTTGGCGTAGACGACCCAGGCCTTGGCGCGCAGCGCAGCGACCAACGCGTGTCGCTGCGGCGGCTCCGATAGCGCGGCCGTCGAGCCCGATAGCGTCAGGCGCCCATGCTCCAGAGGTGCGAGTGAGCGCCTCGAGGAACTTCGCGCGGAACACGGCCGAGAGCGCCTTCACCGGGAACAGGAACCCGCGCCGCGCCCGGATCCAGGCGCCCGCCCCCGACAAGGCGCCCGCGGCCACCAGGGCGTGCACATGCAGGTGCTGGGTGAGCGTCTGGCCCCAGGTGTGAAGCGCGAGGGTGGCCGCGATCTGGCCGCCCAGCCAGCGCGCATTGGCGCCGAATTCGGTCAGTGTCTCGGAGGCCGCGGCAAAGAGCATGGTGTACAGGCCCCGCGGATTGCCATGGGCGAGCGCGTTCAGTTCGTGGGGCAGCGTGAAGACCAGGTGAAAGTACGGCACGGGCAGGAGCTCGGCGCGCTGCTGCTCCAGCCAGCGCTCCTTTGCCCGCGTCTGGCACTTGGGGCAGTGGCGGTTGCGGCAGGAGTGATAGACGTAGCGGCGCTCGCCGCACGCATCGCACTCGCGCAGTTCGCCCCCGAGGGCTGCCGTGCGGCAGCGCTCTATCGCGCGCAGCGCCCGGTGCTGGATGGAGCAAAGCCGATGCGCTGCGCGAAACGCCGCGCCGTGCATCCGGACGATGTTGGCCAGTTCCGGCCTGCCGCCGCGCGCGCCCGATGGGCGCGCACCCACGACGGCTCAGCGCAGCTTCGGTGGCGGCGCCTGCAGCAGGTCCAGTGGCGAGGGCGTACCCGCGAGGTGTTTGCGTGCGAGGTGAAAGTACCGCAGCGTCGAGCTGATGTGGCCGTGGCCCATCAGGCGCTGGATGGTGTGGATGTCCACGCCCGCCTCCAGCGAGTGCGTCGCGAAGGCGTGCCGCAACGAATGGATGCCGCCCTGCTTGGTGATGCGGGCGCGATCCTTGGCCGCATGGTAGATCCGGTGCACCGTGTGCTCACCGATCGGGCGCGCAGGGTCCTTGCTCAGGAACAGCCACTGCGCGGGCCGATACGCCATCCAGTAGTGCCGCAGCTCCCCGAGCAACCGCGGCGAGAGCAACGTATAGCGGTCCTTCGCGCCTTTGCCCTGCTCCACGCGCAGCGTCATTCGGTCCGAATCGATATCGACCACCTTCAGGTGACAGATCTCGTTGAGCCTGAGCCCCGCGCCGTAGGCTGTCATCAGGATCGCCCGGTGCTTGGCGTTGTGCGTGCGCTCGATCAGCGCGGCGATCTCCTCGCGCGACAGGATCTGCGGCAGCTTCTGCGGTTGGCGCGCCCGTGGGATCACGAACTGCGCTTCGCTCTTCTTGAGCGTGACGCGGTAGAAGAACTTCAATCCCTGCGCCACGATGTTGTAGCTTGACCAGGCGATCTTCCTCTCCTCGATCAGGTGCAAGAGATACTGCTGAACCTCGGCTTCGCTTACCTGGTCAGGGCGCCTGCCGTAGTGCTTCGCCAGCCCCGCAACTGCACCAAGATACGCTTCCCGGGTCCGCACCGACATGCCGCGAACGACCAGGTCTCCATCCATTTGCTTGCGCAACTCGCCCATCGCCGTCTCCTCGTCCGAAGTCGCGGGACATCCCCGCAACTTCCACGCTGACACGGCATGCGCGATCAGCCTTCTTCGCGCTGCAGTTCTATTGCGTTCGATTCACCTCGCCGGGCGGCAAGGCTCAGACCACCACCGCGAAGCGGTTTAGTTCAACGCCGTGGTCAACGGCAGGCGCGCGCGATGGTCAATGAAAAGCTCAAGGCCGCTTTCGCCTGTCCGTTGCACCTATAGTTGGGCATCGCAATTAAACACGATTCGCTTGAGCATGCAGTTTCAAACCAAGCGCTCCGATCACCTTGAGAATGGTATCGAAACCGGGGCTTCGCTCGCCCGAGAGTGCCTTGTATAAGCTTTCTCGGGACAGCCCGGCATCTCGAGCCACCTGTGACATACCCTTCGCGCGCGCTATATCACCAAGCGCTTTGGCAATAAATGCGGCATCGCCATTTGCTTCTTCTAAGCAGGCCTCGAGATAGGCGGCCATTTCTTCTTGAGTTCTGAGATGTTCGGCGACATCGTAGCGAGTCGTGGTTATTTTGGTCATTTGGGTTTCTCCGAAAGGATGCGTGCAAACTGCAATGCTGCCTTGATATCTTTTGCCTGTGAGCTTTTGTCTCCTCCCGCCAGGAGGAGGATCAATTCTTGGCCTCGCTTTTTGAAATACACCCGATAGCCCGGGCCATAGTCAATTCGCAATTCCGAGACACCCTCGCCAACCGCCTCGACATCGCCGGGATTGCCAGCGGCTAGCCGTTCAATACGAGCTTGGACGCGCGCTCTAGCTTGAATATCACGCAGACCATCGAGCCATTGGACAAAAGCATCAGTTTTGCGTACTTCGACCATAGGCACACTGTAGCCACGTGGCTACAGTGTGCCTATGGTCGAAGTACGCAA
>JBKJND010000143.1:0-2610 GCA_046596095.1 Ahniellaceae bacterium
CTATGGCCGGCCGCAAATCGTCCTGCTGGAAGATGGTAACTGGTACGCCGCGTTCGGCAACGGTTTCAACAGCACGGGCGATCCGACCGAAGCGATCGCTACACGAGGACATGACGCTTATCTCTATCTCGTGCGCCTCGACGACCCGACGACGTTTTACAAGATTCGGGCGGCCACGGGCGACGATACCGACACCACCGCTCCGCAGACCAGCCAGAATGGCCTGGGCTCCGTCACCGCGATAGATACCGACTTCGATCTCAAATCCGACGTGATCTACGCTCCGGACTATAAGGGCAATGTGTGGAAGTTCGACCTGAGCAGCGCCACGCCGGGAAGCTGGGCCGTCTCGTTTAGCGGCAATCCGTTGTACACGGCCCGTTACACGAGCACGGGGACGCCGCTGCAGAACATCACCGGCGCCATCGACGTCACCCTGCATCACCTCAGCGGTTACATGGTGTACTTCGGCACCGGCAAGTACTTCCTCACTGGCGACAATGTCGTGCCAGCCAGTGACGCGCCGGTCGAGACCTTCTATGCGATATGGGACAACGAGACGTCGACGGTGACCGGGCGCACAACGCTGGTGGAACAGACGATCGATACGGAGACGACCGTGACCGGGATCGGCGACGTGCGCACCACGTCCGAAAACGTCATCGACTGGAGCACCAAACGCGGCTGGTACTTCGACCTCAAAGTCGGCAACGCGACGGACGGACGGGGCGAACGCTTCGTTGGTCAACCCCGCGTGGATGTCGGGCGCGTGATCTTCACAACCTTTGTGCCTTTGGGCGGCGTCTGCGAGCCGGGCGGTCGCAACTGGCTGTATGCGTTGTCGGCCATTAGCGGCGCCAATGACATCAGTTTTGGTGGGAGTCCGGCCTGCAACGACTGCGGTGGCATCGGTTTGACCGACACGGGTGGATCGGAAGCGCCTGCACTGTCTCCGCCCATCGTCGCCGATCCGGGTGTACCGCCGGCGGCCACCCCTTGTCCGGTAAGCGATCCCACTTGCATACCACCGACACCGGGCTGCATTCCGGGCGTCGACCTCAACTGTCCCTTGCCGGCGGCCGGTGCGGCGATCCCGGGGCGCGTCTGCACCGTGAATCTCAGTGTGGTGATGCCGACCGGCTCCAAGGCGTTCTCGCAGGTATCGTGCGGCCGCCAGTCATGGCGTCAGTTGCAGTAGTTCTTGCATCCTATGACGACCGGCGTTGCCACGCCGGTTGTCGCTGCTTCCAAGGAATCGTTCGAGATGAATCGGATGGGATTGAAAGTACCTACGCGCGTTCGTCAGGGTGGCTTTACTCTGATTGAAATGATGATCGTGGTGGCCGTGCTGGGCATCATCATGGCCATCGCGGTGCCGGCCTACAACGACCAGACGCGTCGTGCACGACGTGGCCTGGCCAAGACAGAACTGACGGGGATGGCGCAGCAGCTAGAGCGCTTCCACACCTCCAATGCCACCTACGTCGGGTTCTCGACCGCGACGGTGAATTCTCCGGCGACGGGAACGCCCGCCTACACCATCGTACCCAGTGGACTGAGTGCCACGGCGTTTACCCTGACGGCCACGGCTGTCAACGGTCAGGTGGCCGATACCGTCTGCGGAAACATGGTGCTGACGCAGACGGGCACGCCAACGTTCTCAGGCACGGGCAATCTTGCGGATTGCTGGACGAGGTAACCGGTTTCGCGGGAAGGTGCGAATGGCAAACGCCTGCTCGCGACGCCTCAGCAAGAGGGCAACGCCCTCAGTTCCTCGCGCGCCGCGGCTCGCACCCGGCCACCGTTGTTCAACACCAGGGCCCCGAGTACTTCGGGGTTGGCGCCGCAGAACCGCAGGGTGAAGTTGGCGCCGCGCGCCATGCCATTACTCTGGAACATGGCGCGACTGCGATAGCGGCTGCTGCGGATGCGCAAGGCATCGCTGGGGGGTGCGTCCGCTTTCAATAATGTGTCGATCGCATCGCGCACGCCATCGCCGTCGCCATCCACGAAGGTGATCCAGCCAGATTCCCACACTCCGTCGTTGCGACAGCTTTCGCCGTCCATTGAGGGGCACACCACGGCCTGAGTGCGTTGCGTCAGCGCCAGCAGACGCGCATGGGCAAACGCCGCGGCAAGCTGGTTGTGTGCGGTGACCACGCGAGTGCGTTCGAGCTGCGCGCCGACACTGGGTAAGGCCAGCGCCAGCAGGACGGCGGCGATCGCGACCACCACGATCAGTTCGACCAGGTTGAATCCCAGATGATTGCGGCGCATGACGACTCTCCGTTGAGGGTGGTCATCAGGCTAGGGGGCGGCGCCCAGCGGCGACATCGGACGATGCCGCAGCGTGGCCTAGGAGTTTTCCTGCAGGCGGTCAAAAATAGACGCAGCTCGCGTCGGATCGAGCGGGTTTGTGGCCGCTTCTTCGCGCACACCATCAATAGTGGTGTGCGCGACGAAAGTTGGTGCGAGCTTAGCGCTGCGCCGCCACCCACCGATTGATCTTGTTTTCCAGCACGCTCAACGGCACCGACCCGTCGCGCAGCACTTCGGCGTGGAAGGCGCGGATGTCGAACTTGGTACCCAGTGCTTTTTCGGCCCGGGCGC
>JBKJND010000156.1:0-5095 GCA_046596095.1 Ahniellaceae bacterium
TCGTGCCCGACTACATGACGTCGGTGCGCGATGGCGGCTTCTATGGCTGGCCCTGGAGTTACTACGGCCAACACGTCGACGTACGCGTCAAGCCGCCGCGACCCGATCTCGTGGCGACTGCGATCAAACCCGACTACGCGCTGGGTGCGCATACCGGATCGCTGGGGCTTGCGTTCTACACCGGCAATTCATGGCCCGAGCGTTACGTCGGCGGCGCAATCGTCGGTCAACACGGTTCCTGGAATCGCGATCCTCCCAGCGGCTATCGCGTGATCTTCGTGCCTTTCTCTGGCGGCATGCCGAATGGCGCGCCCGAAGAGTTGCTCACCGGTTTCCGTGTCGGCGATGAGGCGCGCGGACGCCCCGTCGGCGTCGCAGTCGATACCCGCGGCGCGGTGCTGGTCGCAGACGACGTGGGCAACGCGATCTGGCGCCTCACCGTGACGGAATAGTCCCACTTTTCGAAAAAGCACGAGCTTTTGCAGGAGCGGCGCAAGCCGCGATCCGACGCGCGAGCAACCCTCGTGGAAGTTTCATGTTTTTCTGTCTCCCAAAGCGCTCAATGTGAAATTTCGGCCTTGCGCACGAAGCGGTAGCTGTCCTCGCCAAACAGCGTGAGGCTCGCTACCTTGCCCGCTGCGTCGAGGCCGAACGTCGCGGGCCAGGTGCCGGCGCGGCCGTCGCCTGGTGTTACTTCGAACGTGTCGTAGTGCCAGTGCTGCATCGGGCCTCGGGCCTCGGCTGCGGTGCCGACGCGCAGCGAGAGTTGCTGACCATGTACCTCGATGACCACGTCGCCCCAGACGGGGTGCTCGTAGATGCCGGCGTAGCTTTCGATGGACTTGCTGGGTCGCGTGCCGCTCACGCGTTCCGCCACCGCTGTGGCGCGCGCTGTGGTGCCCTTGCGTTTCGCATCGCCGTACAGCGTGAGGAGCTCCGCGCTCCAGTCCCGCGTGCCGCCCCCAAGCGCAACGTCGAACGCGTGCCACATCAGCGCATGCCGGAACTCGGCGTGATCGAGATTGCCGAGCACCACGATGCCGAAGCGCCGGTCCGGCAGAAGTCCCACGATCGCCGTGCGCCCGTCCATGCTGCCCGTGTGCATCGCAACGAACTCGCCGCGGTAATCCTGCAGAAACCAGCCGAGGCCGTAGGTCGTGAAGTGCGGCCTGGTCAGCGCCAGCGTTGGATAAAACTCGCCCGGTGGGACGATTGCCTGGCTCTCGAAGAGTTCGCGGAATGTGTCGGGCTTGACCAGGGCGCGATCATCAATCCGGCCCCCGTCCAGCAGGAACGTCATCCACTTCGCCATGTCGTTGGCCGTGGACCACACCGAACCCGCCGCCGGAATGGAATCGACCGGCACATCGACGATGGCGCGAACGCGCTGTTCGATCTCGAAGTGAGGGGTCGATACGTTGTGTGGTTTCGCCGATTGCATCGCGGTGAGCGTCGCGAAACTGCGTGTCATGTCGAGCGGTTTGAAGATGCGCAACTCGATGAAACGATGCCACGGCATGCCCGCCGCCTTGGCCACGATTTCGCCCGCGACCTGGTACATGACGTTCTGGTAGATGAAGCCATCGCGCAATGAATACGCGGGCGGCAACTCACGCAGGCGCTCGATGATCTGGCGCGTGTCGAGATCGCCGCGCACCCAGAGCCAATCGGCGTTCGGCACACCTGCGTTGTGACGCAGCAGATCGCGCACGGTCACCGCGCGGGTCGCGTAGCTGTCACCGAGCGCGAACCAGGGCAGGTGTTTGGAAACGGGATCGTCCCAGGCGACTTTGCCTTCATCCACCAGCATGGCGAGAGCCATCGAGGTCATGGCCTTGGTCGTCGACATGATGCCGAACAGCGTGTCGGCATCGACTGGGTCGCTGTCGTCGCCACCCAGCTTGCGTTCGCCGAATCCGCGGCGGTACACGACGCGCCCCTCGTGCACGACTGCTACCGCAAATCCTGGGACCTTCCAATCTTCGAGACCGTGCAGCGCGAATGCATCCAAGGTTGCTGGGAATGCTGCGGGCAGCGTGAGCGGCATCCGTGTGCTTGCGTCGTTCGGGGCATCGGACGCGGGCTCCCTGGCGGAAACGACTGCAGTGAGAGCCAGTGCCAGCACAACACACAGCAAACCGCGCCACGATCCACGCATGGGGAAGCCCTTTGAAATCGAGTCGACAACCTTAGCCTGAAACCCGGTCAACGGAATCATTGACGCGCGACGACGAAACGACTTCTGGCAGGGGCAGAGCGCGGGTCGAATGCGCCACACTGCGGCCACGCGATGATCGGGGGAAACGCAATGCACCGTCAGTGGCTTCCAAGTCGTTGTGTCCGGGCCATTCTGTGGATGATCCTCGCGCTTGCGGCCAGCACGGGATTCGCGCAAGCGGACACTGACCCGGGGAACGCCGACGCCGCAACCGCGAAGTCGCTGACTCGGGAACTCCCGCCGGGTCTGCATGTACCCGACGCTGCAAGACCCGGCCCCGACTTCGACGCTGCGCGCGCCACCGACGCTTACATCGCGTTGCTGACGCCCGAGCAGCGCGCCAAGTCAGATGCCTACTTCGAGGGTGGCTACTGGCTCCAGTTCTGGGGATTGCTTTATGGACTGGTAGTGGCGTGGCTGCTGCTGGCGTCCGGCGCCGCGCGCTGGATGCGCGATCGTGCCCAACGGATAGCCACGAGACCGTTTCTTTCGACCTTGCTGTTCGGCGCAATGTTCATCATCGCCAACGCCGTGCTCGATCTGCCGCTGTCGCTTTACCAGGATTTTTTCCGCGAGCACCAGTACGGACTGGCCACGCAATCGCTGCCCGCCTGGTTCGGCGATCTCGCCAAGGGCCTGGGCTTTGGCCTTCTGCTCGGCGCGCCGCTGATCGCGTTGCTCTATGCCGCGCTCCGCCGTGCCGGTGATCGCTGGTGGGTGTGGGCGAGCTTCATCATGCTCGGTTTCATCGTGCTCGTCGGCACCGTCGCGCCGGTGTACATCGCGCCGGCCTTCAACAAGTACGAACCGTTGGCGCAGGGTGAGCTGCGCGATTCGCTGTTGTCGATCGCGCGCGCCAACCGGATTCCCGCGACCAACGTGTATGCGTTCGACGCTTCGCGCCAGACCACGCGCATCAGCGCCAATGTGTCGGGCCTGTTCGGCACCACTCGAATCTCGCTCAACGACAATCTGCTCGAGCGTACTTCGCAGCCGGAGATCCTTGCGGTGATGGGCCACGAGATGGGCCATTACGTACTCAACCATTCCACGCGCCTCATCGTCTATTTCACGTTGACCTTCGCCTTTGCACTGTGGCTGACGCATCTCGGTCTCAACGGCGCCCTGCGGCGTTGGGGCGCAAGGTTCGGCATTGCCGATCGCGCCGATCCGGCCGGTTTGCCTCTGCTGGTTGCCGTGCTGGGTCTCGCGATGTTTGCGCTGACGCCGATCAGTAACACGATCACCCGCCAGGCCGAAGCCGAGGCCGACATGTTCGGGCTGGACGCGGCGCGCGAGCCGCACGGCTTCGCCACCGCGGCAATGCGCCTGAGCACTTATCGAAAGATCGATCCGGGCGCTCTCGAGGAGTTCTGGTTCTACGACCACCCGAGTGGCCGCGACCGCGTGCGCCGCTCCATGGAGTGGCTCGCCGAAAATCAGGATGACCCTGCGGTGCAGGCTTCCGCGGCTTCAGCTCAGCATTGACGCCGGTTGCTTCTCGCGGGCAAGCGGCACACTGTCGCGGCTGACGCCGCACGCGTTTGCACCACGTTTTCGCACGGCAGTGCGGTCTAACCGCGGATATCGAAACCCGGATCTTCGTTGAGACTGCCGTCCAATTCCAGCACCGCGAACTTTTTGCGATCGCCATCGAACACGACCGGCACGGGCGCCTGGAACGGTATGCGTCGGATGAACTTGAGTTCCCATCCAAAATTCTCCAGCGAGCGCAGGGTTTCCCTCTGATCCTCATTGAGGTCGCTGGCCAACAGGCGCGGCGGCGGCGGGGCGCTGCCGGTGCGGCGCTCATACTCGGTCATAAAAACTTGATCCTATGGGTAATCAGTCGCGGAAATTATCGAACTGCAGTGGCTGCTCGAACTCGCCCTTGCGCAGCAACGCCATCGCGGCTTGCAGGTCGTCGCGCTTCTTGGCCGAGACACGGAGCTTGTCGCCATTGATCTGGGCCTCGACTTTGAGCTTCGCGGCCTTTATCTCGGCCACGATTTTCTTCGCCAGCGGCTGTTCGATGCCTTGCTGCACTTTGATGCTTTGACGCGCACGCGCCAGGTTGATCTCGGGGTCCTCAACCTTTAAACAACGTGCATCGATGCTGCGCGCGGCCAGGCGACCGCGCAGGATCTCCAGCATCTGTTGCAACTGAAACTCGCTGGGCGCCGACGACGTGATGGTCTGGTCGTCCAGTGCGAAGCTCGCCTCGACGTTGCGGAAGTCGAAGCGATTGCCAAGCTCGCGCGTGGCTTGATCTACCGCATTGGTCAACTCGTGTTTGTCGACTTCGGAAATGATATCGAAGGAAGGCATGACAAGGCCGGTTCGTGGGAGCAGCTATTCTGGGTCAAGAAGCAACGCACGTGGCGTCGGCCTCAGCCGGGCGGATTGCGTGCAGCCCCGGCCCTCGATTTCGGGGCGTCCGTCCGCGGCAGCGTAGCTGCCTGCTTCGATTCGGCGCTCGCGTCTGCCGATACATCACGCCGCACCCCGCCTTCCTCGTTGTGCGGCCGATTGCGACCACCCGGTTGCCGCGCCGCGGCGACATTCGCGGGCAGTTGTTCGTCGTATCCAGGCGACGAGCCGGCGCTGGGGTCGCGGTTGCCTTGAGCGTCGGAAGGCACCAGCGGGGGCGTTGAGTTCTGCACTCGAGCGACCATCACGGATTCCTCCGTCCTCGTACCTCGACTCGCCGCTACATCGCGCTCGCTTTTACTCTCCATGTACTCACTGAGCCTCGACGTAACTGAAGAATTCGTTTTCTTCGATCATGCCGTTGTCGTTTTGATCCCAGTGTTCGAACTCGGTGTGGAGCTTGAGTTCTGGATTGATCTCTTCGAGGGTCAGCTTGTGATCGCCGGT
>JBKJND010000292.1:0-4114 GCA_046596095.1 Ahniellaceae bacterium
CCTGGTCCTCACGCCGCGCCTTACCACTTACGACTTGACCCCGAACGTTGCTGGCGCGACCCGCACCGACTACGCCGTGCTCGTAACCGCCTGCCCGGCGACGGCGAGCTTGCGTGAAGCAAGCGTCTGCAAGGAATACACCCCGGCGGGTGGCGGGCCGTCTTCCTTCAAGCCAACCGGATTGCTGCACGAATACGCTGAGTCGGACCGGATGTTTTTCGGCCTGATTACCGGCTCGCAGTTCAACAACACCGAGGGCGGCGTACTCCGCCGAAACATCGACGATTTCAAGAAGGAGGTCAATCAGGATACCGGTGTGTTTCTCACCAACGTCGACGGAATAGTTTCGACCCTCGACGCACTGCGGATGATTGGTTTCGGTTATCCCGCCACTGCCAGCCACCTTTGGAGCTACGGTGCGCAGGGCTGCCCGGCGCTCGGATGGCGTTCGCTCGCGACCGGCGAATGCCGCATGTGGGGCAATCCCATCGGCGAGATGATGTTCGAGTCGCTCCGGTATTTCGCCGGCGCGGCCGCACCAAACTCGCGATTCTCGACGGGCGGTTCCGCCGTCGGAGCGGCCGAAGAGACGACGATGGGCCTGGCCACCGAGACCTGGAAAGATCCGTACGCGGCGGCGCCTGCGGGCGGCGGTTTCCCGGCATGCGCAAAACCTTTCCAGACGGTCATCAGCGACATCAACCCTTCGTACGACAGCGGTTTGCCGGGCAGCGCCTTTGCCGGAGACAACATGGCCGGCGGTTCTTTGCCGGGAACCATCAGCTCGTTTAGTGCGGGCGGCGTCGCAAGCACCATCTGGGGCAACGAGTTCGGCGCAGGGCGCTCGATTTTCATTGGTGAGTCCGGCGGTGTGGCCGATGGCGCGCCTACCGCCAAGGCGGCGAGCAGCTTCAGCGACATTCGTGGCCTGGCCCCGGAAGAGCCGAGCAAGCAAGGCAGCTACTATTCTTCCGCCGTTGCCAACTACGGCTTCAAGACCGACGTCAACGCGGTCGCCGGCGAGCAGAACGTACGCACGTTCTCCGTTGCGGTCGCATCGCCCCTGCCCAGGATCGTGTTCCCGATCGGCGGCCGCGAAATCACTCTCGTTCCCTTTGCGAAGTCGATCGCGCATCCCGCGGGTGGTTGCGCGATGCGGACCGATGATTTTCGCATCGCGCAGGGTCTCAATGATTTTCGACCGACCAATACGATCGTCGACTTTTACGTCGAGAGCATCGTCAACCTGCCAGGCGCGCCAACCAATGCGGCGATAAATGGTGGGCGCGGCTTCGCGATCTTCCGCATCAATTACGAGGACGTGGAGCAGGGCAACGACCACGACATGGATGTGATCGTGCGTTACGCGTTGGCCGAAACCGCAACCGGGGATCTGTCGGTGACGCTGCGCTCCGAGTACCAGGCAGGTTCGGTGATGCACCACATTGGCTACGTAATTTCCGGCACGCTGGCGCGCGACGGCACGTACCTGGTGGTGCGTGACACAGATGGCGCCTCGACTTGCGGCGGCCCCGGCGTCGCCCGGTACAAGCTCGATACGCCGCAGTACGCCGATGGCACCATCAAGTGGGCCGGCGACTGCGCCAACCCCGCCAGTTGCCCGAAGCTTGCCGACAACACGTGGATGCCTGCGCAGGACACGCGCGTATTTCGGCCGGGCAACACTGTGGGCGCGTCGCTGTTGCAGGATCCGCTCTGGTACGCCGCCAAGTACGGCGGGTTCGACGACCAGAACGACAACGGCCTGCCGGACGGCGCGGCTGGAGCCGCCGACAATGAGTGGGACAAGGACCTTAACCGCGTTCCGGACAATTACTTCCTGGTCACCAATCCAGCGACGTTGCGACCGCAGCTGGAGCGGGCGTTCGACCGCATCGCGGAAATCGCGAGGCCAACCGGCGCCCTGACGGTCACTGGTGCGCGCGTGGGCGCGGGCTCGCTGACTTACGACGCGACCTTCGGAGTGGACGGATCTGGTTCCGACTGGATTGGCGACCTGCGCGCGTTTGCCATCACCTCGACGGGCACCATTGGCGCCCAGCAATGGTCGGCGGCTGCAGAGATGCCGGCGGAATCAGCGCGCAACATTTTTGTGGGTCAGTCCACCGGCAATGCCATGTCGACTGCGATGGCCGAATTCACCGCAGGCGCGTTGGGCGCGACGACGGCCGATCAGCTCACCCGCATGGGACTCTCGGTCGCCGAAACGGCCGCGCTGTTTGGACCCTTGACCACGGTCGACAACATAGTGTCGTATCTGCGCGGCAATCAGTCGAGGGAGCAGCCGGGCGGCCCATTCCGCACGCGTTCGCAGGTCCTGGGCGACATCATCAACTCACGTCCGGTGGTGGCGGGACCCAAAGACGATTACGGTCACGGCGTGAAGATCGACACCTCGGCTGCGGCGGCGTCGTTCGCTGCTTCCTATCGTGCGTACCTCGCGGCCAAGTCGACGCGTGCGCCAACGGTTTTCATCGGCGCCAACGACGGCATGCTGCACGCGTTCGATGGCCGCGGAGCCGGAGGCGGTGCCGAGTTGTTCGCCTTTATTCCTTCCAGTGTTGTCGGCAAGATCGGGAAGCTGCCGAAGCCGGCGTATGTCCATCAGTTTTATGTCGATGGCGAGCTCAACATCGGCGACGCACGCCTCGGCAGCTGGAAGACCGTGCTCGTAGGCTCACCAGGAGCCGGCGGCAAGGGCGTGTTCGCGCTGGACGTCTCTTCGCCCGCCACCCTCGACGCCGATGATTTGCTGTGGGAGTTGACTAGCGCCGACAACCCCAACATTGGCCAGTCGATTGGTCGGGTCGAAATCATCCGCGGCGAAGACAACAACTGGTACGCCGCATTCGGCAATGGCTTCAACAGCGCCAATGGCAATCCGACCTTGATGCTGGTGGACTTGGGCACCGGACTGGTAGTGGGCCAGTACGAAGCCGACGACGGCGGCGACTTCTCCAATGGTCTCGGACAGATCGTGGGCCTTGATCTCAACTTCAACGGCAAGGCCGATACCATTTATGGCGGCGATTTGCGCGGCAACATCTGGAAGTTCGATCTGAGCGGTTCCTCTTCCGCCAGCTGGGGAATCGCGTTCGGGGCCGGTGGCGCAACCCCGCTGTTCACCGCGAGGGATCGCAATGGCAATCCGCAACAGGTGACAGGTGGTTTCGAAGTTGCCTCAGGCCCTGATAACGGCATACTTCTGTATTTCGGTACCGGTTCCTACTTCCTGACTGGCGACAACAACGTGCCCGCGAACCCACCGGTCCAAACGGTGTACGCCGTACTTGATCGTAACGTGGCGATTCCGGGCGGCCGCGCCGCTCTGCAGGAACAGCGGATCACTGCCGAGACGGCGGGCGCCACTGGTTCCGGGGTGACGTCGGCGCGCGACCTCACCAAAAACGGCGTCGACTACACCACCAAGAGCGGCTTCTTCCTGGATCTGGCGATCCAGTCGGGCGGACCGGTCACGGGCCTCGGCGAACGCTTTGTGGGCGTACCTCGGGTGCAGTCCGGCAAGGTGTTCTTCACGACCTTCCAGCCGGTTGGCAGTGCCTGTAATCCGGGCGGCATCAATTTCCTCTATGGATTGGATGCGGTCACGGGTGCGGCGAGCCTGGGTTCGATCCGCGCAGGTTCGTCCGGCAACGTGGTCTGCGGCGCGAATTGTGGCGGTATCGCACTGGGTGCGGGCAACGACGCTGCCGCAGGACCGGTGCGGGAAACCGTGATGATCGTGCCGCCGCGTCAATGCGTGCGCGGTGTAGATCCTGACTGCACGCCGCCGCCGGAGCCCTGCGTTGTGGGCACGCCGGGCTGCCCGTCACCCGTGCCACTTCCGGACGACAACGATCTCTACACGCCGTGCAGCGTCAAGATTGCCGCGGTGGGTTCGCCTGAATTCACCTTGCCGCGTCCGTGCGGCCGGCAATCGTGGCGTCAGGTGCGATGAGGAGCACTGGAATGAGGGCAGGATGGATGAAACTCGCCATGCGAATCGAAGCAAACGGGTCAGGGCGCAAGCGCGGCATTGACCACCGCGCGCGCGGATTCACTCTGATCGAGTCGGTGTACGCCGGCACCGCGA
>JBKJND010000045.1:0-4732 GCA_046596095.1 Ahniellaceae bacterium
GAGCCTGGCCGCGCAACAGCGAGAACAACGCGCCCGTGATCTCCGGGCGCGCGGGTTCGAGGTGGAGATCCGATATGAAGAGGGTGGTCAGCGCGATTACTTGCTGACTAGCTCGGCAGAGTTGATGACCACCGGGGATTTGGGTACGTCGCTGGGGAGCGGGCCGCCGGGGCCGGTGTCGACGGCGCGGATGCGATCGACGACTTCCATGCCCTTGACGACTTTGCCGAACACGGCATAGCCCCAGGTTGCGCCGCTGTCCTTGCTGACGAAGTCGAGGCGCGGCGTGTCGACGACGTTGATGAAGAACTGCGCGGTGGCCGAATCCGGATCGCCCGTGCGGGCCATGGCGACCGTTCCGCGCAAGTTGGTGAGTCCGTTGTCGGCTTCATTGGTGATGGCTGCGCGCGTCGGTTTCTGATTGAGGTCGCGGGTGAAACCGCCGCCCTGCACCATGAAGTCCTTGATCACGCGGTGGAACACGGTGCCGTCGTAGTGCTTTTCCTTCACGTACTGGAGGAAGTTGGCGGTGGACTTCGGCGCTTTTTCCGCGTCGAGCTCGAGCGTGATGTCGCCCATGTTGGTATGGAGGACAACCTGGGGGCGCGCGCTGGACGCCGGGGCAGTGGCGGCTGGTTTGGCTGCGGATTTTGCCGCAGCGGGTTTGGCTGTCTGCGCCTGCACGGTGAATGCGAATGAGGTCGCGACGAGTGCGGCAACAAGCAATGAACGACGGAACATGCCAACTCCTTTGAATGATTGATACAGTGGACTAACGGGATGGACAGCAGTGCGCAGGCGCGCATGATGCTACGAAATCGGCGCTCAAGTCAGTGCATTGACTGCCGACGGGTCCGTTCGTTCAGTGGACAGCGCTGGCGCGACGCTTGAACCGTGGCAATGGTCAGGGCTTGCGGCCGAAGGCGCGCAGGCGGCCCATCAGCCGATCGCCAGCGGCCGGCGGGGCAGGTTCGGGCTCGGCGACGGGTGTGACCTGCTCAACAAAGCCTGCAGCAACGAAGCCGTTGAGGAAGTCCGCAACCTCCGAGTAAGGGAAGCCCGTTTGCGATACCAGTTCATCGACGGTGGCCGGTCCCTTCATGAGCGCGGTCGCGATGCGCATGTGCCGCGGAAATTCGCGTTCGATCTGCGGCCACTTGGGTAAGCGGAACTGTAGTGAGGGATCGAGCGCACTGCTGAGGACGCCTTCGAATGCGCCGAGTCCCGACAGCAGGCGCAGCCGCGCCAACGGCATCGCTTCGCTGTTACGGGTGCGCTGCGCAAGTGTTGCAGGGTCGACGTGCTTCCAGTCGCTTCGCGCGATCGGGTGTTGCGACAGCGCCAGGAGCGGCTTCAGCATGGCCGGGCCGTAGTAGAGAAAGCGCGCGGCATCGACCACCAGTTCGCCGCCGTCCACCTTCATGGCCACGACGCCGCGCACTCCATCGGCGTCGCGCAACCAGTCGTGCAGCAACATGGACTCGCGCGGTGGCGGTGGCGGCTCGGCGGGCGCCGGGTCGAGTGCGGGCGCGACTTTCGTCTCCAGCACAGGCATCTCGCGCGTCGCGGCGAGACGACCCGGCGCTTTCACGACCGGGAGTTCTGCGGTGGGGGCGTACGCCGAGGTAGACGTTGCGGTCGCACTCGCACTCGCACTCGCACTTTCCGAAGCGGTGCTGCTGGTGCTCGCGTCTGCATGCACCAGTGATTCGAATTGCCGCAGCAGAGCCTCCAGCGCCGATGGGACCGCATCGCGAGCCAGTTCATGGTCGTGCGAGCCGTTGGGGCGCGACGTCAGCGCGATGACCGCACGACCGCTTGCCTGCGAACGCAACCAGTCGACGTGGCCATACATCGTGTCAACGTCGAGAAACAAGACGGCGGCTGTTTCCGCGAGCGCGTCAGATCGCCACTCCAGCGCAAAAGGCAGCCCCTGCGCAGCCAGGTGCACCGTATGCCGCAAGCGCACCATATCGGCCGCGCCGATGCTGCTCGCTCCAAGACTCAATATCGGTTGCATGGGCTCACACAATCATCGTCACCAAGATGAATCATGGCACGCGCGGGTCATCGAGCGCAGCAGGATCGCCGGGCGGTAACGCTGCCGTTCCAGCGTCGGGACGTGCGTGGATCTGCTGCAATGACCACATCTGCGCGTAACGGCCGTCGGCAAGCACCAGCTGGCGATGGGTGCCGCGTTCAACGATTCGACCTGCTTCGAGCACGATGATTTCGTCGGCATCGACAATCGTGGACAGACGATGCGCAATGACAAGTGTGGTGCGATTGCGCGATATCTCCGCGAGTTGTGCCTGGATCGAGCGCTCGGTGCGCGTGTCGAGCGCCGATGTAGCCTCGTCCAGAATCAGGATTGGCGGATTCTTGAGCAGCGTGCGCGCGATCGCCACGCGCTGCTTCTCGCCGCCGGAAAGTTTGAGGCCGCGCTCACCCACCGCAGTGCCGTAGCCGTCGGGCTGCGCCGCAATGAACGTGTGGATGTGCGCGGCGCGTGCCGCCCCTTCGATGGCGGTCTGTCCCGCATCGGGTTTGCCGTAGCCGATGTTGTAGCCGATGCTGTCGTTAAACAACACCGTGTCCTGCGGCACGATGCCAATGGCCGCGCGCAGGCTTTGCTGCGAGATGTCGCGAATGTCCTGGCCATCGATGCGGATCGCGCCGTCATTGACGTCGAAAAAGCGATACAAAAGTCGCGCCAGGGTCGACTTGCCGGAACCCGTCGCGCCGACGACCGCAAGCGTGCGCCCCGCCGGAATCGTGAAACTGATCTCGTGCAGGATCTCGCGTCGCGGATCGTAACCAAATCGCACGCGATCGAACTCGACGCTCGCGCCCTCGATCGCCAACGCGGGCGCGTCGGCGCGATCGTCGATATCGCGATGCTCGTGCATCATCTCGAACATGCGCTCGATGTTGGTGAGCGCCTGCTTCACCTCGCGATACATCATGCCGAGATAGTTGAGCGGCGCTGCCAACTGGATCAGGAACGCGTTGACCAGCACCAGATCGCCCAGGGTCAGCACACCCGAGGCGACGCCCTGCGCGGCGCGCCACAACAGCAGCGTGAGGCCGATCGCCACGATGCCGGATTGGCCGACGTTGAGCACCGCCAGGGTCTTGAGGCTCTTGACCGTCGCGTTCTCGAGATCGACAAGGCTGCCGTCGTAACGCTTCAACTCGAAGGGTTCATTGTTGAAGTACTTGACAGTCTCGTAGTTGAGCAGCGAGTCGACTGCGCGCGCGTTGGCTTGCGTGTCGGCCTCGTTGGCGGCGCGGTAATAGCGCAGGCGCCACTCGGTCACCACGAAGGTGAAGGCGATGTACGCGGCCAGCGCGCTCAGGGTGATGACCGCGAAACCCCAGTCGTAAGCGATCACCAGGAAGGCGGTGACCAGCAATACTTCAAGGATCGTCGGAATAATTGTGTAAATCGTCCAGTCGAGCAGGTCCGCGACCGAGGTCATGCCGCGACCGAGATCGCGCGAAACCGCGCCGGTCTTGCGATCGAGGTGGAATTTCAGGCTCAGCGAATGCAGGTGCTCGAAAACCTGCAACGTCACTTGTCGCGCCGTGCGCGCCATCACCCGCGCGAACACGACCTGGCGCAATTCCTGGAACAACGCGCCGACCAGTCGCAGCGCGCCGTACGCGAGCACGAGGAGACCGATCATCACCAGAGGCGTTGGCGGCAAGTCCAGCGTGTCGACCAGGCGTTTGAGCACCAGCGGGACGCCGAGCGTCGCGAGTTTGGCGATGACGAGCAGCGTCAGCGCCAGCGAAACGCGCATCCGATGCTGCCAGACGTATGGCCACAGCAGCCGCAATGTCGCGGCGGTAGTGGCGCTGTCGCTGCGCGCGGTCGCGGGCGCGCCTGCCGCTTCGCTCAACGTGCGGGCGCCAGGTCGATGGTGTAACGGGCAAGGCCACCTTCCAGCGGTGCTTCTTCGCGTATGCCTTCAAGGCCCGCGTCGAGCGCGCGCGGCATCAGTCCTGCGGGCAGAACAAACGTTACAGGCCCGCGCGTCTTCACTCTGGCGAACCGCCAGCGTCGAACGTTGCGCGCGTCGTCGCGACGAATCTCGGGATGCGCGCGAATATAGGCGATCAGCACGTCGCGATTGGTGTCGGGCGCCGTGAACAACACACGGCTGCCGTCGCTGCCTCCAAACGAGCGGCTGTTGGCGCGGTAGTTGTTGGTGGCGACGATGAAGCGATCCTGCGGCGATATGGGTTGGCCATTGAGACTCATCTTCACGATGCGGGCGCCTTGCAGCTGCGTCACATCGACGGTGTAGTCGATGCCGCCCTGGATCACATCGAAGTTGTAACCGACAAACTTCGGATCGAGCAGCTCCTGCGGCTTCGGGTTCGACGGGTCGATCCGATTGAAGCGCGCAGCGGAGCGCTCGAGCCACGCCTTGAGTGCCGCGCCGTCGAGCTCGATGGCGGCGACACTGTTCGGGTAGAGGTAAAGGTCGGACGCGTTGCGAATGGACAAGGGACCAGCGGGGACCAGGGTGTAGTCGGTGGGCCCACCGAAACCCGTCTTGAACGGCGCCGCTGCGGACAACACTGGTAGATGCGCGAGATCGGCATGATTTTCGCGCACGTAACGCTCGACGTACTCGCGTTGCGCCGCGTTGACCAGTTGCAGCGAGCTGACATCGCCGAGTGGCACGAAATAACTCGACATCGCGAAGTCGCTGCGGCCGAT
>JBKJND010000207.1:0-3207 GCA_046596095.1 Ahniellaceae bacterium
GTTCCCTGAAGTCGCTTACCGCAACTCGAACACAACGTTGAGCGACACCGCGTGCGTCTGTTCGCCGGGCATGACCGGCGTGGTGCTCGCGTCCATCGCCATTTCGGCCTTGGCCATCATCATCGGACGAGGCGGCTGAAACCCGGCGCCGGATTCGTCGATGCTGACAATGCGCGCGACCTTGAGACCAATCGCATCCGCGTACATGTCCGCGCGTGCCTGTGCTTTTTTGAGCGCGACGCGTCGCGCCTCGTCCAACGCCACGTCGGGTTTGTCGAGCGTAAACGTCGGCCCGTCGATCTGGTTGGCGCCTTGCGCGACCAGCGCGTCGAGCACTTTGCCGATTTCGCCGACATCGCGCACCTTGACGCTGACGCGGTTGTTCGCCTGATAGCCATTGAGCTTCGGCGGCACGTTCTCGCCGTACTGATACTGCGGTTGCAGATTGACGCCGCTGGTCTGCACGTCCTTGTCCTCGATACCCGCGCGACGTACCGCCGCGACGACACGATTCATCTGTTCCGCGTTGGCCTTGAGTGCTGCTTGCGCATCCGCCGCCTGCGTCACCACACCCACGCCGATCTCCGCGACATCGGGCACGCGCCGCACCTCGCCCTGCGCGGACACCTGCAGCAAAGTGCCGCCCATCGCGGGCGTGATCGCGGTCTGCGCCGCTACGCCAGTCGCCGCGACAGCCATGACGCTGGCCGCAAGACTCCGAATGAAAAGACCCATGACGCAACCCTCCGCAAGAAACCAGCGTCTACGTTGCCGCTCGTGCCATGAACGCGGCAGGAATCTCGGCCGGCCCCTGACTTCTAAGGCATCATCGGCCATCGATGCAGGAATGGGGCACCTGTGAGCGAGTTGATCGAGTTGCTGGAGCGCGCGGCCGGCGGGGAGAGGCGGGCGTGCGATGCCGCGTTCACGCAGGTTTATCCGGTGCTCAAGCGTCTGGCGCGGGCGCAGAAGCGGCGGGTGGGATCGCGCTGATGCCCTGCTCCCAATGATTCCCGCCGATTCGGATCGCCACGGATATCATTTGAGGCCCAGCACCTTCCGGGAAAGGATCGCCGCGTGGCAATTGCCCCGTTCGACAATCGGTTGCGTCGTTTGCTGCGGCAGCTCGGGTACGTGCCTGCGATTTTTCGCGCGCCGCTGCGCTCGTTCCTGATTGGCCGAACGATCCCGCTGGTGGGCACGGCTGGCCTTCGTATCGAGCGTCTCGACGAAGATGAAGTAGTCGTTGCAATCGCGAACCGGCAGCACGTGCGCAATCACATCGGCACTTTGCACGCCGCCGCCATGGCGTTGGTTGCGGAGACCGCGAGCGGGCTTGCGCTCGGCATGCACGTACGCGACGACGCGGTGCCCGTGATCCAGCGCATGGCGGTGAACTTCGACAAGCGTGCGCAAGGCGCGTTGCGCGCGGTGGCGCGGATTCCCGCCGACGAGATCGCGCGCCTGCACAACGAATCGCGCGGCGAACTGCTGGTGCCGGTGACGGTCACCGACGCCGGCGGACAAACCCCGATCCGCTGCGAGATGCAATGGGCATGGCGACCGAAAGTTCGATAGCTCTGCGAGGTGGCACGTTGATCTCTCATGCGACAGGATGACCGTGTCTCGAATGCACTACTCAGAGCTGTCTGCGAACAGCGCGTCGTTTAGTGCGGTGCAGCCTGGCGCAAAAGCGGGCTGGTATGCAGCGAGGTCGGTGGCCCGGCCCCTCTACGGCGTCGGCTACAAATTGGACGACTCCGCACCCGACCGCGACGCACTCCCATGATTTCTGCGCTGCCCAGCAAACCATGCAACGCTTTCGCTCCGACGAAGCCTGCCCGCAGCAGCATCTTCAACGCCTCCTGAGGCTGCTATTCCTCGCGTGACAGCGGCAGCGCAGCCCACAGGAATTCGTAGGACACGGGTGCACGGCGCATCTCTGCGGCCATGCACTGCTCGTCATGCTCGTAAGAGCGCAGCAGAAAGCGCACGCGCTCGCGCCCCGCATCATCCTCGAGGCATTGACGCGGAGTCTTGTGATCCAGCGCGGGAACCGGTTCGTCGCACCAGTTCGCGTAGGTGCGTCTTAGCACCTGCTCCATGATCGCTGACATTTGTTCCGGCGAAAACTCGGGCGTCGCGGGCGCGCGCGCCGCGCTTTTCGCACCCGTGAATGGCGCGACGGTGGCACCACCCGCCAGCATCTCGCGCGGATCGGTGACGCGCCGCGCGCGCCGCGTGGCGTTGGCGCCGACGATGCTCTCGAACCATTCGCGGCCCGCATCCGCAGTGCCACGCGTGCGATGAAACAAGGTGACGCGGTCGGGCGAATCGGTAGTGTTGATGGCGGTGAGCACGCTCGACATTTCGGCACCGGGGTCTTCGAGTCGGCTCCAGCCCCCGGCAGCGTCGCCGGTCACATCGCCGCACGCCGCGAGCTCCGCTGCCAACGCCGTCGGATCGCGCACGTCGTAGTCGTCTTCAACGAGGCAAATCGTTTCGCCGCTCGCTCGATCGACCATCTGCTGGACGCGCGTGAAAAGCACGCTCCGCAGCCAGGCCTCGCGGATTGCCGCCGCTGCTACATCGTCTTCCATCTCCGCTGCCAGCGCGGCCTCGAGCTCTTCGACTTCCGGAGAACCATGGCGCCCGAAATCTTCCGCGATCGCCTCCGACAGCTCGGCCATCAACTTCGGCCGCTTGGCAAGGAGCGGGCGAATGACGTCGTCCCATGCCTGGTCGATTTCGGCTTCGATCGCGTCAACCTCTGCGGCAGTTGGCGCGTCAGCGAGTTCGTCAGTCGGCTCGTCGTCAAGCTCGTCGTCGTCGTCCGGGTCGGTATCGAAGAGCGCATCGTCCTCATCCTCTTCGGCAAGTTCGCGCTGCACGCGGTCGATGATTTCAAGTCCGACCATCGGCGGCAGCGGATACAGCACGCCGCTCAGCTCCCGGTGCTCAATCAGATGCACCACGCGCGCACCGAGCACATAACCGGGAGACAGCGTCAGCGTGGCCGTGCGTTCGCGCACGAACTCCGGACTGCGCGCCGGATCGATCAGGTCTCGCAGTTCGAGCCCCACACCGGGCACCACTGCGCCTGTACGAAGTGATGGCGGTGGAGCCCGGTGTGGGGCTCGAACTGCGAGACCTGATCGATCCGGCGCGCAGTCCGGAGTTCGTGCGCGAACGCACGGCCACGCTGAC
>JBKJND010000369.1:0-6550 GCA_046596095.1 Ahniellaceae bacterium
AGGGGTAGTGGCGTGTGCGCCCCCGCATGCAGCACGCCGAGGCCGGCGGGCAGATCGAGTGCGCTGCATCCATCCCAGTGCGCGTTCCAATTTTGCGGCAGCGGCATCAAGGGCCGCGTCAGGTACAGCGCGCCGCGAAAGCGCCTAAGCGCGTAGCCGCGCCACATCAGTGCAGGGCTTGCATCTTCCGGTGTCTCCAGCAGTTCCGCGCGCAGCAGCGCCAGCACGCGTGCGCGTGGCGATGGCGCGCCGGCGTCGGCCTCTGCGACAAAGGCGCGAATGACTTCTTCGAGATCGAACGCATCGAGTGCGCACAAGGCGGCGCAATCAAGGCCCTCACGATCTTCGGATCGAACCGCATCCAGTAACGAGCGGTTGCGCGCAGCCAGCGCGAGGCTGGCGCCGCCGAGCAACTGTGCGCTGCGCGCAAGCGCCGAGCTTGCGTGCGGCCAACGCGCGGCGAGTCGCGGCATCAATTCGAGGCGCAGGAAATTGCGGTCGTGCACCGCGTCCGCGTTGGCAGGATCCGTGATGTATTGCAATGCCGCATCGCGCACATAAGCCTCGATCGTCGCGCGCGGCACTTCCAGCCAGGGGCGACCGAGCCAACCGGGGTCGAGCGTGCGCCATTCGCGCATACCCGCCGCACCATGCACGCCCGCGCCACGCAGCAGGCGCAGCAGCAGCGTCTCCGCCTGATCGTCGGCGTGATGCGCGGTGAGCAGCAGTTCGTCGGGCAGGAGTTCGCCTGATAACGCTTCGTAACGCGCGCGCCGCGCGGCAGCTTCGAGTCCGTCGCCGCTCTGCCGAACAATCGCGCCCCGTACGCGAAGGGGCACACCAAGCTCCGCGCACACCTCAACGCAGTGCTGAGACCACTCGGCGCTGCGCGCGGCAAGCCCATGGTCCACATGCAGCGCGCGCAGTCCTCGCGCCCGCGCCGCGCCGCAGTGCGCCAGCACGTGCAACAACGCGGTCGAATCGCTGCCTCCGCTGAACGCAACCACCAGCGGACCGTTTGTCGGGGCACGCGCGAGCGCGGCGTGCAGGATCGCCAACAACTCTTCGCGATTCGTGAGCAGCGGCGCGATCACAGCAGCTACCGGGCCGGGTCTGCGCTATTCGCCGGCAAAGGCACCGAGCTTGCGGAGCCTCGCGTAACGTAGATCGACGCGTTGCGCCGTGGGAATCTTTTCAAGTTCTGCGAGGGTTTCCGCCAGCGCGACACGCACGTTGCGTGCGGTCGCGGCGGGATCGCGATGCGCGCCACCCGGCGGCTCCTCGATGATGCGATCGATGAGGCCAAGCTCGAGCAATCGCGGCGAGGTCATGCCGAGCGCTTCGGCGGCGTCGCGCGCGCGCTCGGCACTCTTCCACAAGATCGACGCGCAGCCTTCAGGCGTGATGACGGAATACACCGCGTAACGCAGCATCAGCGTGCGGTCCCCGACGCCGATCGCCAGCGCGCCACCGGAACCGCCTTCGCCAATCACGATGCACACGATGGGTACGCGCAGTCGCGACATCTCCATCAGATTGCGCGCAATCGCTTCCGATTGTCCGCGTTCCTCGGCGCCGACCCCCGGATACGCGCCGGGCGTGTCGATAAGGCACACCAGCGGCAATCCAAAACGCTGCGCCATCCGCATGAGCCGCAGCGCCTTGCGATAGCCCTCCGGGCGCGGCATGCCGAAATTGCGCCGGATCTTCTGCTTGGTGTCGCGGCCCTTTTGCTGGCCGATCACCATGATCGGCTTGCCGTCGAAGCGCGCGAGTCCCGCGACGATGGCCGCGTCCTCTCCAAACGCCCGGTCCCCGGCGAGCTCGTGAAAATCCTCGAACAGTTCGGCGATGTAGTCGAGCGTGTAAGGCCGCTGCGGGTGCCGCGCGATCTGCGTGACCTGCCAGGCATTGAGGCCCGCGAAAATCTGCTCGGTCTTGGTCGCGAGCTTCTCGCGCAGCTTTGCCACTTCTTCGTCGATGTTGAGCGCATTGCCGTGACTGGCCTGGCGCAGCTCGGTGAGCTTCGCCTCCAGTTCCGCAATCGGTTGTTCAAAATCGAGAAACGTAGTGCTCATGCGGGGTCCGCCACCAACCAGCCGCAAAGTATACCCACGCGCTCATGCGTGACGGCGCCCTTCCTGTCCTTGAGGGAATTGGCGACCAAACTCGGTCGAAGGGCGATAGCGACCCATCGGCTTTCCACGAAACCGCGTCAGCCCAAACAATGAGCCCGCGTACTTGTCGGGCTGCGGGTTATTTCGCGTAGCGTCCTCCGCAATTGCTGTCTTCGCCGGGGCCGGTTTCGATCGTTGCGAGCAGCGCAGCTGGCGGCAGGATGCTGCCCAGCGTCAGCGCGATCGCCGCGCGCAGTCCGACGCGCTTGAGGTCGGGTCGGAAGCTCGGGTCCTTGAAGCTGCCGCTGACCAGCAGCGGGGAGCGCAGCGAAAAGATGCTGCGATCCTTTGGCCTCGGTCGCAGTTTCAGATTGAGACTTTCATCGCGCAGGCTGATGCTGCCCTCGCCGATGATGATGGTGTCGGTGGTGTCGAAGGCCATTGCGCGCGAAGTCATGATGCCCTTGTCGACCGAGAAATCCCCGAACGCGCAACGAATAGGGATCTTGCGATCGCCGCGGATCAGGAATTTCAGCGCCTCGGCGATGTCGAGGCCGGCCCATTCCATCACCAGGTTGCTGATCCGGCCGCGGCCCATGCCGAGCGCAATGTCGCCGTCGGCGGTTGCGAGCATCTTCGCGATCGAGTTGCCGCTGCCGCTCACCGCCATGTTGCCGCTGACCTTGCCGACCGCATCCTGGGCCAATTCGACCGTTGGCAGCAGCTTGCCGAGGTTGAGACCGCGCGCTTTGATGTCGGCGCGGGTGCGGATGGTCTGCGCCCGTGCGTCCATGCGGATGTTGGAGCGAATGTTGCCGCCGGCGACGCCGAAGTCGAGCGGCTCAAGCCGCAGCAATCCATTCTCGAGCATGAGGTGCGCATCCATGTTGTCCAGCGGCAGCTTCGGCGCGTTGATGCGAGTCGCGCTCAGCCGCACGTCGGCGTCCATTGCGCGCAACACGTGCAGCTCGTACGGCTTGTCCGGTAGCACTCGGCCCGCGGCCGCTCGACGTGCAGCCTGCGCGGCCATGGCGGGGTCGGTCTTGTTGCCGCGCATGTTTGGCGCGGCGCCGATGAAGCCGGCAAGATCGTCGAAGTCGAGTCGCTTCGATACGAGTTTGGCGCGCAGGTACGGGCGTTCGCGCCCTGTCTCTACGCTCACGTCGCCAGCGAGATCGCTGTCGCCGACAACTCCCGCAAAATCGTCGTAATGCCAGGTGTTGCCTTCACGGGTGAAGCGGCCGTCGAGCTTGTAGGGCGATGTCATCGGCGTGGCGACACCGATCAGCGGAAATAGATCGGCCATGTCCTGGCCAGACAGTGCCAACTGCACGTCGAAATCGCGCAGCCGCAATGGATCGAGCAGCGTGCCGCGCGCATGCGCCTTGGTGGCGCCGGCTTGCGCGTGCGCATCGATCCGGTAGGGGCGTTGCTTGTCGCGCAGGTCCAGCGGCGATTCGGCGCGTCCCGACACCGTGAACGTGTTGTTCTTCCAGCGACCGCTGCCCTTGACCTCGATCGGCGGCGACGTGGATGTGTCGTCGCGGCGTTGGCTTGCGCTGTCGACGGCGAGATCGATATCGGTCCGGCCTGCGACATCGAGAAACCGCAGGTGCCCGTCGTCGATCCAGAGTCGCCGAAATTGCGGCAGCGCGCCGCCCTTGCCGAATCTCCAGTTGCCGACGCTCTTCGGTCCTTTCTCGAGGAGCAGACGCGGCTTGCTCAGGCGGATGTCGGGGATGCGCACTTCGCGCTTGAACAACCACGGCCATAGCTCGATACGGAACTCGAGCCGGTCGGTAGTGGCCATGGTTGGATCCTTCGACCATTTCGCATTGCCGAAAGTCAGCGCATCCGCGCGGATCGTGGCAATGCGGCCGAGGTCGACATCCAGATCCCCGCCGATCTCGAACGCACGACCGGTGCGCGCTTCGACGCGACGCTCAATCGGCCCCTTGAGCCAGTTCCAGTCCCACAGCACGATGAGCACGACCACGGCCAACGCCAGCACAATCGACGCCGACAGCAGCGGATGACGGCGCAACACCGAAGACGACGCTGACGCGGATTTGCCATGCACTGGCCGCACCTCGACTCCGGACGCGGGCTTTGCGATGACTGGAGCTGCACGCATCTGGCTTCAACTTGCAACAGAGGACCTCACACAATCGGCAGCTGCCCGTAAAGCTCCGGTGAAACCCGGGCCACGCCCTCCTGCGCGGTACAGCTAGCCGGGTGTGAGCGAGGTCAGGCTGCAGCGGCGGTGGGCGGAGCGGCGGTGGCGCCGATGAGTTCGAAATTGGCGATGGAGGAATTCTCGTCGAGCGCAGCAAGGAGGGCGGGCGTGACGCGCACGCGCCAGCGATCGCCGAGTTCGAGGACGGCACGGGCTTGGGGGTTGCGATATTCAACCAGGACGCGGGTGCCGCCGGGGGTGAAGGGCTGGAGGAGGGTGGCGAGGTGGGTGGTGAGGCGTTCGTCGGAATTCGCGGCGTTTTGCATCGCGGCTTGCGCCGTTCCTGCAACGGCGGGGGTGTAGGCGAGGGTGAGCTTGAGGGCGCGGGTCTGGCGCGCGCAGGCGTCTTCGAGTGGCTCGGCGTGGCGGCCGCGGATCTGCAGCTGGCCGCTGAAGTCGTCCATATGCAGATTCCCCTCGATCAGCAGCAGCGCGTCCTTGAGCAGCAACGGCGCCGCATTTGCGAACTCCTCGCTGAAGAAACTTACTTCGATGCGGCCGCTGGCGTCGGCAAGTTGCACGAACGCACGGTCGCCGCTGCGACGCAGTTGCGCGACTTGTCCCGCGATGCGCACCAGCGTGCCGCGATCGAAACGCTTCTTGTCCTCCGGGGGCGGTTGCCAGTGCGAGCCGATGCGGCCGATGGCATTGGTGGTGACTTTTTCCACGACGCCGCGCCAGGTGTCCATGGGGTGACCGGAAAGATAAAACCCGAGGACGTCGCGCTCGGCGGTGAGGCGCCTGGCGAGTGGCCATTCGGCCGCGACGGGCCAATCGACCGCGACCGGCTTGGTCGCGCAATTGCCGAACATGTCGACGATGCCGGCGTCGCGATCGCGTAACGCCTGTTCCGCCGCGCGCGTGGCCAGCGGCAGCTGCAACGCAAGCGATGCGCGATTGGCCGCGAGTCCGTCGAGCGCGCCGGCGCTCAGCAAGGCTTCGAGCGCGCGCTTGCCGAGGCGTGCCGGATCGACGCGCCCGCAAAAATCCGCGAGATCGCGAAACGCGCCGCCGGCCTCGCGCTCGCGTTCGATCTCGCGACACGCGTGCTCGCCGACGCCCTTGATAGCACCGAGTCCGTACACGATCGTGCGCGCATCGGACGCGCGAAACCGGTACGCGCTCGACGCGACATTTGGCGGCAACACCCTGAGGCCAAGCTGGCGCGCGTCGTCGAGAAAGACGACTACTTTGTCGGTGTGATCCATGTCGGACGACAACACCGCGGCCATGAACTCGGCCGGGTAGTGCGCTTTCAGCCACGCGGTCTGATAACTCAGCACCGCATAAGCTGCGGAATGCGATTTGTTGAAACCGTACTCCGCGAATTTCTCGATGAGATCGAAAGTTGAAGTCGCCAACGCGCCCTCGATGCCGCGCGCGATGGCGCCGCTGACGAAACCCGCGCGTTCCTTGGCGAACTTCACCGCGTCCTTCTTGCCCATCGCGCGGCGCAGCAGATCGGCGCCACCAAGCGTATAGCCCGCAAGCGCTTGCGCGATCTGCATCACCTGTTCCTGATACACGATCACGCCGTAAGTCGGTGCGAGGATCGGCTCCAGCAGCGGATGCGAAAAACTTACTTCGGCGCGACCGTGCTTGCGCGCGATGAATTCCTCGACCATGCCGGACTGCAGCGGTCCTGGTCGAAACAGGGCCACCAACGCAACGATGTCGTCGAAGCAATCGGGCCTGAGTTTGCGGACCAGTTCTTTCATGCCGCGCGATTCGAGCTGGAACACCGCCGTGGTCTGGCAGCGATGCAGCAGCGCAAAGGCTTCGCGATCGTCGAGCGGCAACTTGGCCATGTCGAGCAGCGCCGTGCTGTTCGACGCGCGCGCCGCGTTGATGACGCGCACCGTCCAGTCGATGATGGTGAGCGTTCGCAGTCCTAGAAAATCGAACTTGACCAGGCCAACCGCCTCGGTGTCGTCCTTGTCGAACTGCGTGACCATCGCGTCGCCCGCAGCTTCCGCGTACAGCGGCGCGAAGTCGGTCAGTGCGGTAGGTGCGATCACCACGCCGCCCGCGTGCTTGCCGGCGTTGCGCGTCAAGCCTTCCAGAGACCGTGCGAGATCGACGAGCTGGCGCACGTCGTCCTCGTCGCGATAGCGCGATACCAGCTCTGCGGACACGCGCTCAGGTTGCTTGCGGCTGGCGGCCGATAACCCAAGAGCATCCTCGAGCGTCACGTCCA
>JBKJND010000226.1:0-3326 GCA_046596095.1 Ahniellaceae bacterium
CGCATCGATGCGGACGCGCAGGCGACCGGCCGCGCGCATCTCGAAGCGCTGGCCGCCGAAGCTGGCGCAGGCGACATCGAAGCTTTCGTGCAGGACGGCGCGCGCATGCTCGCGGCGTTGCGCGACATCGGCGCATTGCTCGGCACCCGCACTCACTGAAAGGGGAAATTCATGGCTTCGCCGAACGCGATCGAACGCTGGCACGCGCTTACCGAACGGCTTGCCGGCGTCGGCGCGTGGGTCGCACCGCTCGGGCTGCGCATCATTCTCGCGTGGGAGTTTTTCGAGGCGGGCCGCGAAAAATTGCACGGCGAGAACTGGTTCACTTCAATCCAGACCGAGTTTCCGTTCCCTTTCAACGTGGTGCCGGCGGAACTGAGCTGGACCATGGCGACTTGGTCGGAGCTGCTGTTGAGCATCGCGTTGCTGATCGGCCTCGGCACACGCTTTGCCGCGTTTGGATTGTTCGTGCTGACGGTGGTAGCAACCGCGGCGGTGCACTGGCCCGACGACTGGATGGGCATCTCGCAACTGCTGCAAGGCTACGCGATCAGCGACATGGGTCGCGGCAATTACAAGTTGCCGGTGATCTACCTCGCGATGCTGTTGCCCCTCATTTTTCTTGGCGCGGGCAAACTCAGCGTCGATGCGTTGCTTTCGCGTGTGCTGCGCGTCGGCGAGACGCGGCCGTTCGTGGACATGATCGGCTGGGGCCTCGTGCTGGTCGCACTGGGCCTTCCGTTAGCGATGCTGTTGCCGCTACCGGGACTCGCGCTCGCGGGTTTCGGCGTCGTCCTGCTTGTGCTGCGTGTCATCATCCTTCGTTGAGCCTCTTGCTCTTGCTCTTGCTCTGCTTCTTGTAGAGCGGAGCTTGCTCCGCTGCCTTGCGCCGTGCGGAGCCTGCACGCGACCCAGCCGAGCAAGCTCGGCTCTACAGAATCGCTGAGGCCCGCATCGAGCGTGTGGGCTCATCAGCTATTCTGGAGACATGTCGACGCCGCTTTTCCCACCTTCCATTGCCACGCGGTTTCGCGGTTATCTGCCCGTGGTGGTGGATGTGGAGACCGGTGGTTTTGACCCTACCCGGCATGCGTTGCTGGAAATCGCAGCCGTAATCCTCGAAATGGATGCTGACGGCATGCTGCATCGCGGTGCGACGCACTCGACGCACGTCGCGCCGTTTCCCGGCGCGTTGCTCGACCCGAAGTCGCTCGAGATCACCGGCATCATCGTCGACCACCCGCTGCGTTTCGCCGTCGACGAAAAGGCCGCGCTGGATCACGTATTCGCACCCGTGCGCGCTGCGGCGAAAGCCGCCGGCTGTCAACGCGCGATCCTCGTCGGACACAACGCCGCGTTCGATATCTCCGTGCTCAACGCCGCAATCGCGCGCACCCAGCACAAGCGCAGTCCCTTCCATCCGTTTTCGACGTTCGATACGGTCTCGCTCGCCGGCCTCGCGTTCGGCCAGACCGTGCTGAGCCGCGCTTTGGCCGCAGCCGGCATCGAATGGGACTCGGCGCAGGCGCATTCCGCGATCTACGACGCCGAGCGCACCGCCGACCTCTTCTGCCTCATCGTCAATCGCTGGCACGCCCTGACGCGCAACGACACGCCGCCGCCCTTGTAGGTCAGGTCGCGCAGCGACCTGACAGACATTCGCCATCACCCGTCAGGTCGGCAGCGCCGACCTGATCTACGCTGTCGGGCATCGCCATTCGATTGGAACCGAACCATGAAGCGAACAAGACTCGCGTGTTCTTTGTCGCTCGTCACAGTATTCCTGTTCGTCGTGGTCGCGGGATGCGGAACGTCGTCGACGCGCCTTGAGGGCAACGTGACGCCAACGGTCACGACTCCCAGCACGCTCTCCTACCCTGCCCCCGCGCGCGGCGCTGTGGTCGATGTGCATCACGGCGAACGCGTGCCGGATCCGTATCGCTGGCTTGAGGAACTCGATTCGCCCGAGACGCGCGCGTGGATCGCCGCGCAAAACGCACTAACCGAAAGCTACCTCGCGGACGCGCCGAAGCGTGCTGCCATCAAGCAGCGACTCACCGAGCTCTGGAACTTCGAGCGCTACGCCGACGATCGCGGCGGCATCGTGCCGGTCGAGGCCGGTGGCCGCATCTTCTACTCGAAGAACGACGGCCTCCAGAACCAGTACGTGGTGTACGTGCAGGACGGCGTAAACGGTACGCCGAGCGTGTTGCTCGATCCGAACGCGTTATCGACGGACGGCACCGTCGCGTTGTCGGCGGTGGAACCAAGTCGCGACGGCAAATACATCGCGTACTCGGTCGCCGATGCGGGCTCCGACTGGGTCGAATGGCGCGTACGCGACGTGGCCAGCGGCAAAGATCTTCCCGACCGCGTGAAATGGTCGAAGTTCTCCGGCGCCGCGTGGGCCGCCGACGGTTCGGGGTTCTACTACTCGGGCTACGACCCGCCGAAGGCGGCGTCGCAGCTGAAAGACGTCAACAAGTTCCAGAAACTCTATTTCCATGCGCTCGGATCGAACGCACCCGACCCCATTGTGTACGAGCGCCGCGATCAGCCCGACTGGGGATTCGGCGCCAACGTCAGCGACGATGGGGGCTACCTCGTCATCAGCGTCAGCCTCGGTACCGACGAGCGCAATCTGGTCCTGCTCAAAGACCTGCGCGAACCTGCCGCACCGGTGCTCGAACTCGTACCGGAGTTCCGCGCGGCTTACCAGTTCATCGGCAACGATGGTCCAGAACTCTTCTTCGTCACCGACGATGCGGCGGAACGTTACCGGGTGATCGCGATGGACATGCGCGACCGGGATCGGGGCGCATGGCGCACCGTCGTCGCGGAGGACGCGGAGGCCACACTGCGCGGCGCGGATTTTCTCGCCGGGCGATTCGTCGCGCACAGCCTGCGCGACGCGCGTAGCGAACTCAAGGTCTTCGACCGTGCCGGCAAGGCGCTGGGTGAGGTGCCACTCCCTGGTGCCGGCACCGTCGTTGCCGCGAGCGCGGGTAGCGGCGACGAGGCGTTGTTCTTCTCGTACTTCGATTTCACGACGCCGCCAACCTTGTATCGACTCGAGCCGGTCGCGCGCACCGCCGTCGTGTTCAAGCGGCCGACGCTGTCTTTCGATCCTGCCCGCTACGACACGCGTCAGGTGTTTTACCCGAGCCGCGACGGCACGCGCGTGCCGATGTTCATCGTCGCGCGCAAAAACACGCGCCAGGACGGCAGTAACCCGACCATTCTCTACGGCTACGGCGGCTTCAATATTCCGGTCACACCCGCGTTCTCCGCCAACACGCTGGCATGGCTCGAAATGGGCGGCGTGT
>JBKJND010000236.1:0-4379 GCA_046596095.1 Ahniellaceae bacterium
GGCACGGGCAAGCCCGAAGCGCTGCGCCATGCCCTGCGCGGATACTGGTCACGCCGCATCAACGACGAGCATCGCATCGTCTACAGCGTTCGCGACGACGCGCTGCTCATCGCGCAACTGCGCTACCACTACTGACCGCCCCTGATGAGCGGTTTGAAACATTGTCTAGTCTGAAGCTTCGACTATGGGATCTTCGGAGGATGACTTGATGGCCTGCTGATCTTTCGACCAGGCCTCGGAGACGGGCATGTCATCGAACTGTGACGGTACTTCCCAGGGCAAAACCTCTTCTCTATTCACCGACCCGTCCGACAAGACGTTGTTCATCACCATGCTCAGGATCGCGGCGCGCTCCCGCGTGAGAAGCTGGTGGATCGGGCGCACTAGCTCAACGCACATGGAATTGGTCCCGAGCACCCGATAGCTGCGCCACTCCCACATCTGCTCGGCCATTCCGCGCTGGAAGGAACCCTGCGCCAGAACCTTGGCATCATCGATCTTCGAGAAGGAGCCAAGCGCGATCGGACACTCCGTCAGGCGAAATCCCAGCGACTCCGCCTTCTCTGGCGCAGCGGTCAAGTGCGCAAGTTCGTCGACGGGATGCGCCCCGAACGCCAATGCAGGCAGCAATGCAAGCCCGGGCAGCAACGTTTCCCACCAGCGATTCATGCGAGCGCCCTCTTGCCGGTGGGTGATTACGTCAGCTGCGCAAGCCGACGCCGCGCTTGAGGAGCCAAAGGCCGAGCGCACCGAGTGCGATGACGAAGCCGAACATCAGCGCGAACGCGACCGGGACCGATACGTCGCTTACGCCGAGCAGGCCGTAGCGGAACGCGTTGACCATGTAGAAGATCGGGTTGGCGTGGGTCGCGGCTTCGGCCCATGGCGGCAACAGGTGCACTGAATAAAACACGCCGCCGAGATAGGTGAGCGGGGTCAGGATGAAGGTCGGCACGATGGCGACGTCGTCGAATTTCTTGGCGTAGACGGCGTTGACGAAACCCGCAAGCGAGAAGATGGTCGCGCCGAGCAACACGGTCGATATCGTGATGAAGGGGTGCGGCACGCGCACGCGCGTGAACAGCATCGCGATGCAAAGGACGATCGCACCGACCATGACGCCGCGCAGTACCGCGCCCGCGACGTAGCCGCCGAGGATCACCCAGTTGGGCATGGGGCTGACCAGCAGTTCCTCGACGTGACGGCCGAACTTGGCGCCGAAGAAGGACGAGGAGATATTGCCGTAACTGTTCTGTATGACCGACATCATGACCAGGCCCGGCACGATGAAATCCATGTAGCGGATGCCGTCCATCTCCCCGACGCGCGAGCCGATAAGCCCGCCGAAGATGAGGAAGTACAGCGTCATCGTGATCGCCGGCGGCACCAGGGTCTGACCCCAGATGCGCAGGATGCGCGCGACTTCGCGCCTGACGATCGTCAGCAGCGCGATGAGGTTGGGATGCGGAACCGCGCTCATGCGGCCTCTTCCACTGGATCGCCGGTGAGGCGCACAAACAGTTCTTCGAGCCTGTTCGTCTTGTTGCGCATCGAGCGCACGCGGATGCCGGCGTCCCCGAGCGCCGCAAACACGCGGTTCAAATCCATCGCACGCGGCATGTCGAGGTCGAGCGTGTGCGCGTCGGTCGCGACGAGCTTGGTGCCTTCGATGACCGGCAAAGGAACCGGCAGCGCGCCTTCGATATCCAGGACGAATCCCTCGACGTCGAGCTTCGACAGCAACTGCTTCATCGGCCCCGACTCGACGATGCGGCCGTGATCGATGATCGCCAGATTGCGACAGAGGTTTTCGGCTTCCTCGAGGTAATGCGTGGTGAGGATAATGGTGGTGCCCGCCGCGTTGATTTCGCGCAGCGTCTTCCACAAGCTGCGACGGATTTCGATGTCCACGCCTGCGGTCGGCTCGTCGAGGATGAGCAGGCGCGGCCGCGTCATCATGGCGCGCGCGACCATGAGGCGGCGTTTCATGCCGCCCGACAGCGTGCGGCTCATCGACGACGCCTTGTCGGTCAGCAGCGATCGCTTGAGCTCAATCCCGGCGCGCGCCAGCGCCTCGGCACGTGGCACGCCGTAAAAACCCGCGTAGTTGACGAGGATGTCGCGCGGACACTCGAACATGTTGAAGTTGAGTTCCTGCGGCACCAGGCCGACCATGCGCATCGCGCGTTCGCGGTCGCGTTCGAGATTGACGCCGAAGATTTCAACCTCGCCCGCGCTCTTGTTGACCAACGAGGTGGCGATGCCGATCAGCGTCGACTTGCCGGCGCCGTTCGGCCCGAGCAGCGCAAAAAAATCGCCGGGCGCGACATCGAGCGATACGCCCTGCAAGGCTTCCACCCCGGTCGCGTAGGTTTTGGACAGGTTGCGTACGGACAGGGCCGGCACACTTGCGTTTGCATCAGTCATCAAGTCGGACCATCAATTCGGCACCTCGAATGCGCTCATTGCATTCGGCGGCACTGGGCAAACCGTTAGTATACGGGTCCCCCGATTCCGGCAGCGCCGGCGCAACCCTCCGGCGAAACTCTTGGCTGTCGTACATTTTCCCTTGAAGCTGGTGTCCAAGCGCATGCTCGCGCCGAGCGTGGCGCACTTTTCGTTCGTGCGCGACGATGGCGCGCCGCTCGATTTCATCCCCGGCCAGTTCGTGCAGGTGCATTTCCACTACGCCGATGGCAGCGCGACCAAGCGCAGTTATTCCCTCGCGACGATCCACGATCACGCGCTCGGCGCCGGCGAGGCGGTCGAGATGGCGGTGAGTTATGTCGCTGGCGGTGCGGCCACGGCGTTGTTCGAGAACCTGCCGATGGGCGGCACCATCGAAGCGAGCGGGCCTTATGGGCGCTTCTGCTTGATGCCGCAGGATGTCAATTCGAGGTATCTCATGGTCGGCACGGGCACCGGCGTCACGCCGTATCGCGCCATGCTGCCGCAGATCGCGCACCTCATCGCCACGCGCAACATTGAAGTAGTGCTGCTGTTCGGCGCGCGCAACGCGGGTGAATTGCTTTACGGAGACGAGTTTCGCGCATTTGCCGACGCGTACCCGGAGAACTTCCGCTTCATGCCCTGTTTCTCGCGCGAGCTGCCGGCCGACGCGCATCCCGACTCGCGCCAGGGTTATGTGCAGGATCAACTCGAAGCGCTGGCACCCGACCCGGTACGCGACATCGCCTACCTCTGCGGCAATCCCAACATGGTCGACGCATGCTTCGAGCGTTTGAAGGATTTCGGTCTGCCGGTGCCGCAGGTCCGCCGCGAGAAATACGTAAGCAGCAAGTGAAGGCGAGGACGGCCGCCTGTTTGATAACGTGCGTGCTCGCGTGGTGCAGCCATGACGCGCATGCCGCATTGCCTTATGCGCGCAACCACGCGCATGCGCCGGGGCTCACCGTCGCCGAAGCGCAGGCGATGGTGCAGGACCGCGCGGGTTTCATCTGGATCGCATCGATTGCGGGCGTGGTGCGTTTCGACGGTCGCGCAGGCCGCGGCTTCGCGCCCGATGACCGCCCCTGCTTCTCGCGCTCTCTCGCGCGTTACGGCAACGGCATCATCGTCACCGATCGTTGCGGTCGACTGTTCTCGGTGGACGCGTCGGGCCGGCTGCGGGTCTGGAGTACGCCGGGCACGCCGCTCGCCGTGGCGACCGATTCGCGCGATCGGGTCCACGCGATCATCGGCAACCGGTTGTGGCGTTGGCAACAGGGGGCATGGAAAGTGCTCGATCAACCCCAGCGCGTACACGAAGTGCAGGGGTTCCGGCCGCGCCTGCACTCGCTGCGCGAGGGTGTGCTGCTGGCAATGGGCGACGACAGCTGGTGGTTGCAGGGTGCCGCCGCTACGCGAATCGGTGTGGGTGGTGTGGTCGCGGTGGCGGAGGACGGCACTCATCCACTCGCGTTGCTGACAGAGTTTCCGGGCGAAGTCTGGCGCGCGGCTCCGGTCGGCCGCAGGTTCGAGCGTGTCTACACGCAACGCGATCGCGGCATCGGCCTCGTGTATCGCCGCGATACCTTGTGGGCCGCCTACGACGTAGGGCTGGTCGCGCTCGGCGAGTCGGACCAGCGGCGTTATCCCCAGAACGCAGAGTTGCCCAGTGGCGGCCCGCTGCTGGTCGACCACGAAGGTTCGTTGTGGATCGCAAGCCTGTCGCGACTGTTGCAACTGCCCGAGCCCGATGCCCAGCGCCTGGACGTGAGCGACGGGCTGGTCTCGTCGCACGCTTACGGGCTGGCCGCCCACGGCGTGGATACGCTGGCACTGACCTGGCAGGGGGCACACGCACTCACGCCGTCGTTCACCGTTGCCGCAGGCGCGCCGCTCGATGCCAACGGTCGCGCCTGCGCGTTGCCGGGCGG
>JBKJND010000252.1:0-11810 GCA_046596095.1 Ahniellaceae bacterium
GATGCCGTCGATGTGGTGATACCAGCAACCCGCCGGCATCGACGAAGTGCTCGCGGTGCTCGACGCGCTCGAATGGCCGCGCGCCACGCTGCTCGCGCATTCGATGGGCGCGGCATCCGCCTCGCTGGTGGCAGCCGCGCGACCGGATCGCGTCGAGGCGCTCTGGCTTATCGAAGGGCTGGGGCCGCTCAGTACCGAACCGGAGCAGGCGCTTGCCTTGCTGCGGCGCGCGCACGCGCAGCGCTCCGAGCGCGGTAGTCGGGGCCTGCGCACCTTTGCGACGCTGGCCGATGCAGTGGCCGCGCGCCAACAAGGCGTGAGTGGACTTACCAGCGCGGCAGCGATGACCCTCGTCGAGCGCGGAACGCGTGTGGTGCCGGGTGGCTGGCAATGGTCGAGCGATCCGCGGCTGACGTTGGCCTCGCCGCTCCGCGCTACGCAGGCACAAACAGTGGCGTGGCTACGCGGTATCGAATGCCCCACGCTGCTGATCCTCGCGGAACCCGCCGCAACGTTTCTGCCGCCCGCTGTGCTTGACGAACGCGCCGCTGCGGTGGCGCGCATCGAGGTTCTGCACCTACCCGGCAGCCATCACATCCATCTCGAGGATCCCGAACCCGTCGCCGCCGCCATCGCCGCCTTCCGCGCGAATCGAGCGCCGCCCGTGTTTCTGCAGGAGCGGCGCAAACCGCGATGAAATTGATTCCGTTCGTGGTGAGCTTGTCGAACCATGATGGGAATCAAGTAGGCGGTGCGCGCGTCAGGTCAGCCACCGGGCAAGTTCGGACTTGAGGGCGGCACCGTGTTCGCGCAGCCAGCGACGATGCTCGGGGAAATCGGGATGCGCGCGCGCCACGTGCGCCCAGAAGCGCGCGCCGTGATTGCGCTCGTGTCGGTGGCAGGCTTCGTGCACGACCACGTAATCGAGAATCCGGGGCGGCGCGAGCAGCAGGGCAAGATCGATGCGCATGCTGCCGTCGACGCTGATCGAGCCCCACAACGTGCGCAGCGGCCGCACGCTGACGCGGCTCGCGCGCGCGTCCACTCGCGCCAGTGCGGCCTCGTTGCAGCCTGCGATGTCGCGCGTGGCTTCGGCGACGAGCCAGGAGCGCAACGCTCGCCCGGCAATAGTGGTGGCCCTCGGCGAGGCCAGCGGTACGCCGATCCTGATCGCGCCCTCAGCTTCGCGCTCGACGCGCGGCAATTCGCTGTCGAACCAGACCACCGGCGCGCGCGCGCCGCGCAAGGTCAACCAGTCATCGATTCCCGCGATTGGCGGCGTGAACGACGGAGCGCTGTGCCGTGCGAGCTGTCGCAAGATCCAGCGCCGATGTTCCGCCACGAAGCGCTCGATGCTCACGGCGCTGGCACGCATGGGTGCGGTCACCCGCGCGCCTGCGTCGTCGACAATCAGCCGCAAACGACGCGACTGCGGGTGTCGCCGCACCGCAATCTCGTGCGCGCGACCGTCTTCGTCGCAGCACACGATCGCCGACGAGTCGGCACTTTGCCTGGCCGCGGGCCGTGGCATCACAAACTGGCGTAGTCGCCCCAGCATCAGCTCTTGCGCGCGTCCGCGGCGGCGAGCTTGAACACGCCTTCAAGCGCCTCGAACAGCGGGGCCAGCGTCAGCGACATCACCGCGAAGCGCGCGTCGATCTCGGCTGCGACGGAATCGCGATCGGCGCTCTCGAGTTCCGCGGTCACGGTGTCGAGAAAGCGCAGCTTGCGCAGCACCAGAAGCTCATCCAGCACGAACACCACGTGGTCGTCGAAGGCGAACTCCAGCATCGTCGCCTGCTTGCCGCTTTTCAAGTGCGCACGCACCTCGTCGGCCGCGAGATCCTGACGCCGGCACTTGACCACCGCGCCACGATCGACCGGATCCTTGAGCTCGCATTCCTCACCGAGTTGCCACGACTTCGGCAGATCGGCATCGCGCAGCCACGCGGTCATCGAGGCGCGCGGCGATTCGCCCGGATCGAGTGGCACCGCCGCAAAACTCCCGAGCGTTTCGCGAAGCGCCGCCACGAAACCTTCGGCGGTCTTGCGCGAGGCGCTGTCAATCGCGAGCCATCCGCGATCTAGATCGAGATAGCCAGCCAATCGCGAAGGCCGCACGAACGCGCGCGGCATGAGGTCGTGTAGCACGTCTTCGCGCAAGCGTTTGCGGTCGCGCGCACCGGGCGGGCGACCTCGATCGGCAGTGAGTGCCGCGACCTTTACCGCGACAGCTTCGTTCACCACTGCGGGCGGCAGCAACCGATCCTCGCCGCCGAGCACCAGCAAGCGAGTGTTTCCGAGCGCGTGCGACAACACTTCCGAGTCCCGCCCGTACGGCGACACCCAGCCGCGACTGGCCATCGTCAACGGCGCTACGGGTTTGAGCGCATGCGCGGGCAGGGCGATTTCAAGTGCGGCTGCAAGGCCGGGATCCGGAACAAACCGGAACAGTGTCAGATTACGGAACAACATGCGGTGTTGATTCTCCGTTGAGCTTGAGATGTGGCCGCGCAGACGCTCTATCGCGCGCGCTGATGATTGAGGGTTGTCGCAATCGATCGCAGCAGACGCGACTGAACCGCGCGCGCGACGCACCGATGCGATGTCCGAATTGTAGCCGCGAGCGCGCTCTGGCTTCGCTACACTTGCGCATCGCCGTGGACCTGATACGACCATCGAAGACCGCGCCGCAATCGCTCGCCGTCTGCTGGAGCTGCGCATCGAGCATCGCGACCTTGACGAGGTGATCGCGCGACTCGACGCGGCCAGCGATGTCGACGATCTGCAAGTCCGGCGCCTCAAGAAGCGCAAGTTGCGGATCAAGGATCAGATGAACCAACTCGAACATGCGCTGATCCCGGATCAGCCGGCCTGATCAAACTGTCTTTCTTGAGACGCCTTGCATGAGGAACCTCCTGTGCTGCATCACCTGAGTCTGGTTGTGGGCGACTATGAACGTTGCAAGGCGTTCTACGCAGCGGCGTTGGCGCCGCTTGGTTACACCTTGCGGGTCGAAGTCGATGGGTGGGCGGGCTTCGGGGCAGGCAAGCACCCAAACCTCTGGCTGCACTCGGGCGCCGCCGTCACGCGTTCGCTGCATATCGCCTTGCGCGCAGCGTCGCGCGAGGTCGTCGACGCGTTCCACGCCGCCGCATTGGCCGCCGGTGGACAGGACAACGGACCGCCGTCGCTTCGCCCCGAATACGGCGATGGTTACTACGCCGCCTACGCGCTCGACCCCGACGAACGCAACATCGAAGTCGTCGCCATCAATCCCTGACGCCGCCGCTCTTGTAAGCCGGACTATGTCCGGCTGCTGTTCGAGGGTCGCGTCAAGCAAGAGCAGCGGCGCATAGCACCGCTCTGCAAAAGCCGCGCGCGATCAGGTTTCGTCGTTGGGTGCGGCTGCGGGCGAGACGACGGGGACGAGTTCGCGTTCTTGCGCCGTGAGTTTCAGGATCGAGTGGCGAAGCTCGCGCGAAAGCACGAAGCGCGCGTCCTTGGCGATTCCTTCGAGTTCGTCGGCGAAATCGATCTTGCCGGCCTCGTCGAGCCAGATCACGCGGCGTTCCTTGAGCAATGCGATGAAATTGCGGAACAATGTCTTGTCGAAAAATTCCGGCGCGGCATTGGCGTAAAGCAGCGACAGTCGTTGCGCGATAAGGTGGCCGAGATTCTCGAGCTCGGAGGTGCTGAGCGCGCCGCGACCATTCTTCACCAGCACCGCCACCGCGATGTAATAGCGCTCGAACGCCTGCGTCACGGTCTGCGCGATCACGCGCAACTGGAACGCGGCGTCGGTCTGTCCGACCGGGCGACGCAACATGTCGCCGGTGGTGCCAACCTTGCCGAGCAAACCCTCATCGACCAGAACGTCGAGCGTGCGTTCGATCTGGAGGCCAAACTCCTCCGCGTTCCACGGCAGGAACAGCTCGTTCTGGATAAAGGGATAAATGAATTGCCCGAGTCGCACTACGGTCGATCGGCGTAACTGCCGGTTGTTGAGAAATGGCGCCGCGCACCACGCCGCAGTCGTCAGAAGATGCAGAACGTTGTTGCGGAAATATGAGAGCAGCGCGGATTGATCCGCCGCGCTCGACAACACGTCGCCGAGCGGATGGCGCGTGCGCACGAGTATTTCCATGCGTTCGCCATACGCGATGATCTCGGCCGGCACGAGCTCGGTCACCGTCACGCGATCGGAATACGGCACGCGCGCCAGCAGCGTCTGGAACAGGGCGAGCTGGCGCAACAGATCGCTCTCGGCCATGGCGTGACGCGGCGTCGACAACAGCGCCGCCGCGAGCAGGTTGACGGGATTGACGTCGGCGCTGCGATTGATGTTCACCAGAATGCGATCGCCGAGCGCATCGACCGTCGAGGCGAACCACGCCGGCCTCTCCGCGACCGCGTCGCGTTGCCAGTCGGGGGCCATCGCATCGAGATGCGCGTCCAGGAATATCGGCTCGCCAAAACTGACGGCGACACGCCCGTAGCGGTGGCGCAAGGCACGCAGGCCGCGCAACGCACCGAACAGGGACTCCTCCTGCTTTTTCGCGCCGGACAGCTCGCCGATGTAGCTGCGGCCCTCGAGCAATTTCTCGTAGCCGATGTAGACCGGCTGGAACACCACCGGCCGTGCCCGGTCGCGCAGGTAGCCGCGCACCGACATCGCGAGCATGCCGACATGCGCCGGCAGCAATCGCCCGGTGCGGCTGCGGCCGCCCTCGATGAAATACTCGATCGAAGTTCCGCGACGGATCAGCTGCTGCAGATACTCGGTGAACACGGCCGAGTACAGCGCATTCGAACGGAAGCTGCGGCGCATGAAGAACGCGCCGCCGCGGCGGAGGATCGGTCCCACCAGCGGCAAGTTGAGATTGATGCCGGCAGCAATGTGTGGCGGCACGACGTGGTTGTCGAACAGCAGATACGACAACAGCAGATAATCCATGTGACTGCGATGGCAGGGCACGTAGATGACCTCGTGTCCCGGCGCGATCTGCTTGACGGTATCGAGATGCTTGAGCTGCACGCCGTCGTACAGGCGGTTCCACACGGGTTTGAGCAGGATCGACAGTGAGCGCACTACCGGATGCGAATAGTCTGCCGCGATTTCCCACGCCAGATCGCGCGCGCGCCGTTGTTCTTTCGCCAACGGCGCGCGCGCGCGCTGCGCGCTGGTGGCGATGGCCTCGCGCACCGCAGGCGCGTTGACGACGGCATCGATGACGGTGCGGCGATGCGAAAGATCCGGGCCGATGATCGCGGAACGGATGCGGCGGAAATGCGTCCGCAATACTCGCGCGGACTTGCGCGCCGCGCGTTCCGTCGGCAGGCCCTCGGCGGCGACTTCGCGCAAGCTCACCGGGCGGGAAAAATGCACCAGCGTGTCGCGACCGTTGAGCACGAGCGCCAGCAGGCGCTGGAAGCTGCCCACCATCACCCAGTTTTCCGAGAACAGTACGCGGAACCAGCCGGCGTCGCGGCCGGGCGCGCGACCCACGAAGATCGAGACCGGCAGCAGCTTCACGTCGAGCGCGGGATTGTCGTCGACCATGCGCAGCAGTTCGCGCAACTCGGGCGGATAGCTGCTGGGGCGTCGTTTCGAGAACCGCCGGATGCGCGGATGCAGAAGGATTACCGCGCGTTGCCGTGGGCCGAGGCTGAGCGAGTCCATGCGACGCAAGGGCGGTGGCAGTCCGGCCTCGCGACAGGCCTCTTCGAGTATCAGGAGATTGGATGCTCCGGCGCGTTCAAGGATGTAGACCAGCGGCGTGTTGCCGGTGTCGAGCAGGACGCGCGGCTCCGGCGGCTCCGTGCGCACGCGCAGGAATGGCCGCAACAACGCGCCGAGCAACCGCCAACCGAGCGGCGCGCGCACGCTTCGCGACGGCAAGCTTTGAGCGGGCCCGGAGGCGTCCGCACCGGGATCAATCCGCGGGGACAGCTCGCCGGTTGCGCCGAGCTTGGGGTCGATGTGCTTCATGAGGCGATGTTACGGCCACGACCGGCGACCGGCCCTGGCCGGTCGACATGCGCGGCGATCGATGGCGATGCGCCGTCAGCGCGCCAGCGGCAGCGGCGGAGCCGCGTCGTCATCGGTCTCGTTCTTGTCGTTGAACATGACGCCCATCTGCTTCGCGGTCTTGGCGCCATACCAGCGGTCGCCGATCTTGACCATGTCGAGATCGTGTTTGAAGTCGGTGTCGAGCATGCGATAAGTAATCTGGACCTTCGCGGTGGCGTCCTTTTTGGAGAGGACCTTGGTCTTGACGCTGGCGAACACCGGGTCGAGCGCGAGCCCGTAGGTGGCGAGAACGGTCTTGAAGGCACGGAACACGCGGCTGTATTCGTCGAGCGCCGCGTCGAACGGCATGGCCTGCAGCTGCTGCATGCTGCGCACTTTCGACGCACGCGCCGCACCTGCCAGCGCTTCCACCGCACTCCGGACTTTTGCGCGGTCGGTGAACTTTGCGGTGCCAAGCCAGCGCGTCAACGCATTGACCATCTGCATCGCCTGCGCCTTGGCCGGCGCGTCCAAGTCCTTGTTCTGCTGGATGCTCGCCTGCGCCATGCCGGTCATCATGCCGATCAGCATCGGCATCTGCGCCGCGCCTTCGCGATCGAACTCGGCGAGCTTGGGTTCGATCTCCCGCATCATGTTATCGACCGCCTTGGGGTCGGAAAACTTCGCCATCTGCTCGGCAAAGCGCTGGGCTTCAGCCGCATCGACCGGCTCTTTGGCCTCCGCTTTCCACTCGGCGCGAAGTTTGTCCAGCTCCCTGGGCGGAACCTGCGAGAGAACAAACGCGCGCACGTCACCCTTCTGGAGCGCCTCGGCGCCGGCCTGTACCGATCCTTCCGGTGTCCTGGTCTTGGCGACCGGATCGCGTTTGCACGAAACCACCGACATCGCCAGCAGCAGGATGAGCAACAAGGCACTGGCGTTGCGAAACGAAAGACGCGGCATCGCGGAGGGTCCGATTGAGTTCAAGGGCACGTGAGCCTAGGGGTCGGCCGCGAGCGCGGCAAGTGCGAGACGCGCGTTGAGTGCGTGACTCGCCGCGCGCAGGCAAAAAAAATGGCCCGCGAAGGGCCATTCGAAGTGCGACAGGTCCGGTACGCCGGAACGAATACTTGTTGCAAGGCTTTACCGCAATCGCCGATGAATCGGCAGGAGGAATAATAACCTGCGATGCAAAGTTATTGCAACACCTTACAAAGTATCAACTATATATCTGATTTAATTGGACTTGATGTCCAGTTTCAAGTCCAGTTCCGCAATCTTGGCAGCGCGGATCTGCGCTTCGCGACTCGCCAGCGTGGGAGGTTTGGCATCTGCAGGCAGAGGCCCTGCGGCATTTTCCCATGAGCCGTACATGGGATTGGCGAGCATGAACCAGCGTTCGCCCCACCAGGACCCCTGTGCGTCAACCAGCCCATCGCGCACCGCGCGGGTCGCCTCGACGCCCTCGACGAAATCGCCGAGATTGTCCCCAAGCATCGCGAGCACACGATGACTGCTTCCGACCGTCGCGCGACGCGACAGTTTGGCGCTGGGGCGGCCTTGCGCGTCGTTGCGCGTCAGCACGAAGGTTTCGCAGTCGGGCACGGGAAATCCTTCCGCGACTAGATTGCGGCAAGTCGCATCACGCTCGGAGTCGTCGCGATTGGTGATGTAGTAAAACGCGACGCCGCCTTCGCTCAGGCGTTTGGCAAACGCTGCCGCGCCAGGGAGCGCACGCGCGCGCTCGTCGGCCACCCATTCCTGCCAACGTCGAATGAACGCAGCGCGGGAATCGGCGACCGCCAGATCGCCCGGGATCGGCTCGACAATCATCCGCGCGTTAAAAGGGGTGTTGTCGAGCAGGGTTTCGTCGACGTCGGCGATGACTGCGATGGGAAGCGACGCCAACTGCGCGCGGTTGCCAATCGCGTCGCGTTCGGTCGGAGGCAATGCGTCCCACGCCGGGTCATCGATGCCCGCGTCGATCGCGCGCCAGGCAGCGGCAAAAGTGCCGAGACTCGCAGCGCGGAACTCGGCGGCAGCCTGGGTCCACGCGACGGCGTCCAGCTTGTCGTTGGCTGCGGGGCCAGTTGTCTCCTCACTCGCCGGCGCGGAGATCTCCTCGCGCGGCTCCTGACTTGCGCAAGCAGAGAGGGCCAGCAACAACCAATACAGTCCGATTTTGCGTGTGCGCATGCTCAATGACCCAGCCCTTTCGACGCCGGGGAGTCTACAAGCGACGTGTGTCGATTCCGATGATTAGCCGAGCAGCGCGGCGAGGCGCGCGAACTGGTCGCGGTTGCGCTCGCGCAGTTCCGTGGCGTCCTGCTCGGGATTGTCGCCTTCGCGGCGGAGTTCTGCGGCGGGAAGTTCATCAAGAAAGCGGCTTGGCCGGGCGCGATTGCGTTCGCCAAAACGCGAGCGGTACTCCACGTGGGACAGCGTCAACGTTTCGCGCGCGCGCGTCATGCCGACGTAAAACAAACGACGCTCCTCCTCCAGCGTGCCGGCATCGATCGCCGCGTCGTGCGGCAGCACGCCGTCTTCTACGCCGATCAGCCACACGTGGCGGAACTCGAGCCCCTTGGCGCCATGCAGGGTCATGAGGCGAACTTGATTGCCGGGATCATCGCGCTCGCCGTAGTCGAGGAGCGCAAGTTGCGCGTTCAACTGCGCGAGTCCGCTGCCGTGAGTGCGCACCGCCTGCGACTTCAGCCACTCCACGAACTCGTCGACGTTGCCGATTCGTCGCGTACGCAGGGCGACGTCGGACGAGTGCGCAATCGCGGTTCGATAGCCGGTCCGGTCGGCCAGTTGCGCGGCGAGCGCGGCGACTCCGCTGCTCGCGACCAGCTCGCGCAGCGCGTGCAAACAGTCGGCGAAACCGGCCAGTGCCGCCGCAGGACGCGGACCCAGCGGCTGGATCAACAGCGGTTTCGCCGCTGCGCGTGCCAGCGAGCAATGCGCTGAACCTGCAACGAGCCCGAGGCGTTCCAGCGTCTGCGCACCCACATCGCGCCTTGGCGCCGCCACAGCGCGCAGGAACGCGGCGTCGTCATCGGGATTGGCGATGAGACGCAGCCAGGCCAGCAAGTCGCGTACTTCGGTGCGCTCGAAAAACGACTGACCGCCGCTCAGGTGATACGGCACGCCGACCGCGCGCAACGCTTTTTCCAGCACACGCGACTGGTGATTGCCGCGATACAGCACCGCGCATTCGTGCCAGAGCGGGAGACCGCCGCTGGCCTTGCCGCGTTGCCAGATCTCGCCAGCCACGCGCGCGGCCTCGATGTCGACGTCCGCGCATACCAGCACGCGGATCGGCGCGCCATCGGGATGCTCGCTCCACAGCGTCTTCGCGAGCTTGTGTGGATTGTGCGCGATCAGAGCATTGGCGGCGCGCAGGATACGGCCGCTGCATCGATAGTTTTGTTCGAGCTTGATGGTCTTGAGCGCGGGGAAATCACGCGCCAACTCGTCGAGATTTTCCGGTGCCGCGCCACGCCACGCGTAAATGCTCTGGTCGTCGTCGCCGACCGCAGTGAACCCGCCACGCGGTCCCGCCAGCGCTTTGAGCAAGCGATATTGCGCGCGATTGCTGTCCTGATACTCGTCGACCAGGAGATAGCGAATGCGCTCGCGCCACGCCGTCGCTGTCTCGGCATGGTCCTCGAGCAGGCGCATCGGCAGCCGGATCAAGTCATCGAAGTCGACCGCGTTGAAGGCGCCGAGGCGGCGTTGATACGCGGCGTACAAAGTCGCGGCTTCGCGTTCCCGCGCCGACGCGGCGGATGCTTCGGCTTCGTCCGGCGTGAGTCCATCGTTCTTGGCGCGCCCGATCAGCGAGCGCAGTGCTTCAAGTGCGTCGGGCCGCGTCGCGGACGGCACCAGTTCCCGCAGCAACGCGAGGCTGTCGTCGGCGCCGAACACGCTGAATCCCGAACGCAACCCGACCTTGGCGCATTCAATGTGCAGGAATTTGAGGCCGAGCGCGTGGAAGGTCGAAATCGTCGGCTGCAGAGCCGCATCGTCGCTGCGCGGCAGGCGCAATGCCCTGGTGGCGCGATCGCGCATCTCGCGCGCGGCGCGGTTGGTGAAAGTGATCGCGGTAATCTTGTGGGCCGCGAGCCCCCCTTTGACGAGATGTGCGATCTTGTCGGTGATAACGCGGGTCTTGCCGGAGCCCGCGCCCGCCAGCACCAGCAGGGGCCCGTCGACGTACTGGACCGCGGCGCGCTGGGCAGGATTGAGGGACATCGGAGTGGGCGCCGGCTGGGCGCGCGATTCTACTTTGCTGTCGCGTCCGGGGGCCGGTCGATGCGACGATGTCGGCTTCGAATCAGAACCCGGCGTTGCTCGAAGTCCATGGCCAAGCTCTACTTCTACTTTTCGGCGATGAACGCCGGCAAGACCACTACGCTCCTGCAAAGCGCGCACAACTATCGCGATCGCGGCATGCGCGTGGCGATCCTGACGCCGAGGCTCGATCATCGCGCGGGCGGCGGCGTGGTCGCGTCGCGCATCGGCTTGTCCGCGCCTGCCACCGTGTTCGACGCCGGCACGGATCTGGCCGCCCTGATGCGCGCTGACATCGCCGAGCACGGCACGCTGCACTGCGTGTTGCTTGACGAGGCGCAGTTCCTGACCAAGGCGCAGGTGTGGCAGCTGACCGACGTGGTCGACGCGCTGCGCATACCGGTGCTCGCCTATGGGCTGCGCACCGACTTCCAGGGCGAGTTGTTCGAGGGCAGCCAGTACCTGCTGGCGTGGGCCGATGAACTCATCGAGATCAAGACCATCTGCCATACCGGCAAAAAGGCCACGATGGTTGTGCGCGTCGACGAGTCGGGTCGCGCCCTTACCCAGGGCGCGCAGGTCGAGATTGGCGGCAACGAGCGCTACGTCTCGGTCAGCCGCGCCGAGTTCAAGCAGATATTCGAGGGCCGCGGGCGCCTTGAATTGAAACAGGGCGAATTGACGCTGCCGCCTTGATCCATGCGCCGCATCCATTCGATTAAAATGCAGGAGCGCCGCCAGCCGCGATGCTTTGGCCGCAAAGTGCCCCAAGCGCGGCTCGCGCCTCTCCTCCAAACGCTGCTCGCCAACCGCCCACTGAATGGCAAATTGCGGGCAGTGACTGCATGCACCTCAACATTCACGTTTGCGCTGGTAAATGTCGACTGCGGCCGCACAAAAGATTGCGCCGCGTCGGGGGAATGCATGCGACGGCGCAATTGGGAACCGGGAATTCTTTTCATCGGCTGCTCGTTGGCGATGCTGGGCGCCTGCAGCCAGACGCCGTCGCGCATCGCCGACGACAAATCGATCCCGGGCGCACCAACTCTGTCGATGCCCGACTACCCAGTCGACAGACTCGTGCTCGATCACGATGAACTGGCCTGGTCCGGAATCCGCATCGGCATTCCTCGCGCGGAACTCGAGCGCCACATGGGATCGTCGCTGGCGCCGCTTGAGCGCAACGAGATCTGCGCCAGTTTCGTCGCAACGCGCACCATCGATGGAGCCAAGGTGACGTTCGAGTTCGCCGATGAAAGTGCGACCGCGCCACTCGAACATCTCTTCATTCCACTCGACGGCAATCTCCCGCAGACCGAGCAGATCGAGCGACTCAAGCGCCGCTTGCCCGGCAGTACCTATGTGCCCAGCCGCTACGCGCCGGATCTGGCGGAGCACGACAATCCCAAACCCGTGTATCGCGTCGCCACGCCGCAACCGCGCGTGGTGATGCTGAGCGCGAACGAAGGACTCTGGCTCGGCGACCCGCGCTGCTACGACT
>JBKJND010000277.1:0-3666 GCA_046596095.1 Ahniellaceae bacterium
GACCGGCGATCAAGCGTGGCTCAGCGCGCAGAATGGCGTTGTCAGCGGCGACACGATCCGGTTTGCAGATGTGCATCGGCCGCGCGGCGGCGTGTTCGGCGCCGCTTTCGACCCGGCGCAAGTCGTGCTGGAGCGCTGGGGAACAATGGAGTTGCGATTTACCGATTGCCATACGGCGGTGCTGATGTACAGCGGGTCGGCCGCGTACGGCAGCGGCACTCGCAATCTACAAAGGCTGACTGCGATCGACGAGCTTGAATGCAGCGGCGCGCGCGAACTCACGACCACTGGAGCGCGCGCGCTGAGCGGCATGCGCGCGAAATCGGGCGCGTGGTTCGTTCCGTCGCGGTCCGGCGAAGGCTGGTTTGTCCAGGAACTGCCGAACGGCAGCGCGGTGCTTTACTGGTTCACGTTTACACCCGATGGCAGGCAGGCGTTTACCGTCGGTGTAGCCACGCGCAACGGCAATCGACTTGAGCTTGCGGAAAATCTGATCACGCGCGGAACAAATTTCGGCAACGCGTTCAATGCAGCCGATGTCCAGCGCATTCCCTGGGGACGACTTGATTTCGAGTTTACCGGCTGCAACGCGGCCACCGTCAGCTACACCTCCACGCTGCCTGGATACGGGAGCGGCACGCGGCAATCGGTGCGATTGACAGCGCTTGCCGGTGCGGTATGCATCGATGGAACACCGGTCGCGAAGACGCGCGGAAACTGGCGACTTGAAGCGGCGATGCCGCTGCCTGCGCAGTCCGAGCACGCGGCAACGATGCTGGCTTCAAGCGTCTACACGATCGGGGGATTCGGCGATCCGCGGGGCTTCAAGCGCTTCGATACTGCCAGCAACACGTGGGCCGACTTGCCCGACCTGCCCGGAGGCCGCGACCATCTGGCGGCGTTTGCGCTCGATGACGCGGTGTACGCGAGCGGCGGCGCGACGCACCCGGGTGGCGATGAGACGAGCAGCGGATTTCGCTTCGACATCGTGACGCAGCAGTGGCGGTCGATACCCGGCCTTCCATTCAATTTCGGCAGTCACGCGGCCATGCTGAATGGGCGCGGGTTCATCGGCAGCGAAGACGGTTCGCTGACCGAGTTCAATCCCGCGCAACAGACTTCGCGCGCGATCGCGGCGGCGGTCGGGGGAGTCGCGCGCGATCATTCGCAAGTGGTCGCGTATCTCGGCGAAATCTGGATGATCGGGGGGCGTTTTCCCGAAACGCGGTTGGTCGCCATCTACGACCCTGCAAGCGGACGCTGGCGATCCGGCCCGCCCGTCGCGCGAGCCCGTGGAGGGTTTGCCGCTGCAGTGGTTGATGATCAGATCGTCCTGGGTGGCGGCGAGCTGGTCAGCGTTTTTCCTGCACGTATTGAACCTTCAACCGAGGTTTACACCGCCGGCGCCTCCGACTGGCAACTGGGGCCGATGCTGCCAACACCCGTGCATGGCGTGGCAGGCGCTGGCGTGGCGGGTCGGTTTTACGTCGTGGGGGGCTCGCGCAATGCGGGCTCGGCGTCGGGCCAGACGGGTCAAACGCATTCAATCCAGCTCGAACCCTGATCGCGCGCGAAATCCACTCGGGCTTTTGCAATCGGCGGACAATGACGCGATGAATTCCAAACCGCCCGAATCATCGGCACCACTTGGGCTCGTCGCTGCCACGGCGCTGGTCATCGCAAGCCGGAACACGCAAGATTGAAAACATCGCGCGGACGCAATGGCAGGAGCGGCGCAAGCCGCGATCAGACGCTATTTCGAGCCACGCAATCGCGGCTCGCGCCGCTCCTACATCGTCTCGGCGACTGGATTCACGGCGGCCAGCTCCTGGCTTGAGTGCTGCGGCTCTTTCGCATGCGTCGGGTGGTGGCGCGTTTGTTAGCGCCACCAGCACGCGAGACCCGTCGCGACGAACAAGGCCGCGACCCCTGCCAGCCATGGCGGCCTTGTAGCGATGCCTGGCGCAATCAAACCCGCGATTGTCGCATTCAAGGCGCTCCAGATGACCGCTTGCAAACTGGAAGCGGCGCCACGCTGCCGGGGGTACCGATCGAGCATGAGCAGCGTCATCGCGGGGAACGTGCACGAGATGCCAAACGCCGTAACCGCGATAGGCACGATGGCCCAAGGCGGCCTCGGCTCCTGCACAACGGTCGCGTACGCGAGATTGAGCAGCGCGCCTGCGCTCATCACCGCAAACCCGAGATTCACGGTCTGCGCGGGCGAGAGCTTTCCGGCGACGCGCGCCGAGGTGGCAGAACCCAGCATCATGCCGATGACGACCGGCACGAACAGCCAGCCGAAATCGGCGGGACCGAGATGCCACTGATCGAGAACGATTACGGGCGCGGAACTGATGTAGAGAAACAAGGCACCGAAATTGAGGCCGCCGGCGATTGCGAGCATGAGAAAACCGCGATCGCGCACCATGCTGCGGTACACAGTGCCGAGCGCGCGCACCTCGAGCGGCAGACGCAACGCCTGCGGATGCGTCTCGCGCAACGCAACGGCGCAGAGCAGCCACAACAATGCCGCGTACACCGCAAGGAACGCGAAAATCGCGTGCCAGCCAAAGCGCACGAAGATCGCGCCACCAACGATGGGCGCAAGCGCAGGTGCGATGCCGAAGATGAGCGAGATGAGGCTCATCACGCGCTGCGCCTGCGCACCCTCAAAGCAATCGCGCACCATCGCGCGGCCGACGATGAGACCGGCGCCGGCCGAGAGTCCCTGCAGCGCGCGGAACGCCAACAACTCCCCGATCGTCGACGCCAGTGCGCAACCGATCGAGGCCAGCGTAAATACCGCGACGCCCGAAAGGATCACGACGCGGCGGCCGTACGCGTCCGACAAAGGGCCATGCAACAAGGCCATGAGCCCGTAAGCGACGATGTAGACGCTGAGCGTCTGCTGCATCGCGAATGCGGTGGTGCCAAGATCGCGCGCCACGGCGGGGAATGCCGGGAACAACGTATCGATCGCAAACGGGCCGAACATCGCGAGGAGTGCCAGCAGGCCCGCGAGCCCCAACGGATGTACGACCGGCTTCAGGGCCATGGCTTGCGTCGCGCTGTCGCCTCTGCTCATGACCGAAACGTGCTCAAAACGGCAGTCGCGGAACGCCTTTGGTGCCCGACCACTCCAGAGTCGGCAGCCCCAGCATGGGCGCGAACAACCAGTAAAGCACGAGCACGATGGCCACAAGGATCGCCATTCGGAACGCGAACGCGGCGATCTTTATGAACAAGAAGACACCCACCACCAGCAATGCGATAGCGATCCAGCTCAAGTCTGCGCTTCCGAGGTCCAACGACACCGCATGATAGCCGCGCCACGCGTGACGATCCGCGATAATCGCGAATTCGCCCAGTGCAAAGTTCGCAATGACCACTCCCGTCGTCACCCCGTTCGAAGCCTTCGAACCCATGCCGCTGCGCGAATACGCCGAGCGCGCGTACCTCGACTATTCGATGTACGTGGTACTGGATCGCGCTCTGCCCTTCATCGGCGATGGCCTAAAGCCCGTGCAGCGCCGCATCATCTTTGCGATGAGCGAACTCTCGCTCGACCATACCGCGAAGCCAAAAAAGAGCGCGCGCACGGTCGGCGACGTCATCGGCAAGTACCACCCGCACGGCGACTCGGCGGCCTACGAGGCAATGGTG
>JBKJND010000255.1:0-2739 GCA_046596095.1 Ahniellaceae bacterium
CTGGCCCCATCGAGTTGGGCACGTTGGCAACTGGGCCGGGTGGCACGAAGACCCGGACGCCATAGAATAGAAATATCAACATTCCTTATCCTGCCACTGATTTGGGTGGCGGCTTTAGCGGGTTTGAACCACCCGGCGGCACAAACACTTTCTATATTTTCAATAATGTGTCAGGTGACGTCGTTTCAAAATGTACTGGATCGTTCACGACTAATTGCGTGCAGCTCAACGCATATCTGTTGAGCGGCTATATACGAGTTCTTTACACAAATCCAAGTGGCAACGAGGCGGCTCTAGATGCCGCAGTTTCACAGGCAACGGGCAATTTGTTGAATTTCACGGCGGATGTTGGGCTCGAAGGTGGCAGCGCAGTTCCACGCTGCTATGTTCAGCGGCAAAAGGTTGTGCGATATTCAAATCCCCCTTCAGCGGTCGTGACGGGTTCGTCTATTGCGGCTGGTATTGCAACCTTGACGAACAGCGGAAATAATGGGTTAAGCGTCGGGCAAAAGGTTATAGTTTCGGGGACTCTAGGTGGTGTCTTTGACGGGCAATACGTTCTCACCGCAAAAACCAACGGCTCGTTCTCATTTGCCTTCACGGGTTCGGGTAGCACAAGTGTAGGCAAGGTTTCCTTGCTTCAAGATATCGTACTCGAAGAGGCAGCGACGGTGCCCACGGGCTATTCGGTCGTCGACAAGTATGTTGCCTATACATGTGTCATTGAACACTATACGAGGATTATCGCTAGCGTCGTTGTCGAGAAAAGTTGGTGGGGCCGTTTCTTCATTACACCAGCGGTCACTACGCCTGCGACCACTGTCTGGGGTATGGCTAATACTGGAAATAATGCGAACTCGTGTGACACAACTCCAGCAGCTGGATGCAACTATAAACTTTGTCGATTTAGTGGCGACTACATCAATGACGGCACCGTTTCAAATACAGAACATCCGCTCAATTACCGCGCAGTGAACTTCACTCTCGATAATCAAAATTATCTTGTGGTCAACTCGAATGCGAGTTGCCCGACAGATGGAGAAATCGACATCTCATCCGCGGACTATATTAATACCAACACCATCAAGCATCAAACGGCGAGTGACGGTACCTTGGCCGGAAGTACCGGTGGAGTGAAGTCGACAGGCTCGCAGTGGACGAACGCCGGCGAAGAGCCGACTGACACAAGCGCAACCATTCCGATGTTTTGAGTGCATCAGGATTGAAATAGCGAGTTGCTGCGCCAGTGACAGCTAGCGATTGCGCGAGTGCGCAGGCGATATTCGCGTTAGGGCTGTCCGAGCCCAATCCGCGCGTCGGCTGCGTGTTGTTGGATTCCGCCGGGCGGCAGCTGTCTTCCGGGTACACACACGTGATAGGTGGAGTTCATGCTGAAGTAGCGGCCCTTCGCGCCGCCCACGCCGCCGGCCACGACCTTCACGGCGCCACCGCCTACGTCACCCTCGAACCCTGCTCCCACCACGGCCGCACGCCACCCTGTTGCGACGCGTTGATCGAAGCCGGCATTGCCAAGGTCGTGGTGGCCATCCAGGACCCCAACCCGCTGGTGGCAGGGCAGGGCATCGCGCGCTTGCGCGCGGCGGGTATCGAAGTCGAAGTCGTCGGTGGCGAGTGGGGCGACGCATCGCGCGAACTGAACATCGGCTTCTTTTCCCGCATGGTGCGCGGCCGCCCCTGGGTGCGGATGAAAGTAGCGGCATCGCTCGACGGCCGTACCGCACTCGAGAGCGGCGCCAGCCAGTGGATCACCGGGGATGCCGCCCGCGCCGACGGCCATGCGTGGCGCAAGCGGGCCGGCGCCGTGATCACCGGCATCGGCACCGTGCGCGATGACGACCCTCGCCTGGACGTGCGTTTGGTGCCCACCGAAAAGCAGCCGCTCCGCATCGTCGTCGATTCGAACCTCGACATCGCTGCTTCAGCGCGCATCTTGCAGCCGCCCGGCCAGGCCCTGGTCTTCACCACCAGCGCCGATGCCGCTCGCCACGCGGCGCTGGCGGCGGCCCACGTCGAGGTGGCGCGTTTGCCTGCCAATGCCCAGGGCAAGATCGACATGCAGGCGATGTTGCTCGATCTGGCGCGGCGAGAAGTGAACGAGCTGCACGTCGAAGCCGGCGAAAAGCTCAACGGTTCATTGTTGCGTGAAGGCCTGGTCGACGAGCTGCTGCTCTACGTGGCGCCGCGGCTGCTCGGCCCGGGCCGTGGCATCGCGGCGCTCGGGCCGCTGGCGTCGTTGGCCGAGAGCCTGGATTTCGAGTTCGTCGATGTCGAACGCGTCGGAGCGGACTTGCGATTGCGCCTGCGGCCGCCAGGGCGGGCGGACTTTTAGACTGCAGCGCTCTTCGATTGAAAGCTACAATTACTGTAGCTACGATAAATCATGCGGATCGAGTTCGATGCCGACAAGAACGGACCTTTGCGCCGCACGCAGGGTTATCAGCCTGCGCTGTGCAAATCGACGTGAGGCCAACTTCTAAGAACCCTGCCATGGTGACTCCGTCCCTTCTGGAGGACAAGGCAATCACTGCTGCCGCCAGACAAGATCCGGATGCACAACCGCTGACTCCGAAGCAGTTGAAGGCCATGGTTCCCATGAAATCACTTCGCGGTCGTCCGACGTCAGCGACCAAGAAGCTGCTTGTTTCGGTGCGCTACAGCCCGGAAGTGCTGGACTATTTCAAGGCGACGGGCGAGGGATGGCAAACGCGGATGGATAGC